>JASHQV010000306.1 GCA_030038955.1 Solirubrobacteraceae bacterium | reverse complement strand
CCGAAGATGATGTTGGCGTCCGGATGGGCGGCCTCGGCGACCGCCTTGGCCGCCTCGTTGACCTCCCACAGCGACAGGTCGGGGCCGCCCGTGATCGACAACAGGATCGACGAGGCGCCGTCCATGCTCGTCTCCAGCAGCGGCGACGCGACGGCGGCCTCGGCGGCATCGATCGCTCGGCGCTCACCGGTCCCCATGCCGATCCCCAGCAGCGCGTTGCCGGCATCCGACATGATCGTTCGCACGTCCGCGAAATCGAGGTTGATCAGCCCGGGCAGCGTGACGAGATCGGAAACGCCCTGCACCCCCTGACGCAGCACGTCGTCGGCGACGCGGAACGCGTCGAGCATCGAGGTGGTGCGGTCCAGCACCGTCAGCAGCCGTTCGTTGGGGACGACGATCAGCGTGTCGACCTCTTCGGCCATGGCGGCGATTCCCGCCTCCGCCTGACCGCTGCGCCGCGACCCCTCGAACTGGAACGGACGCGTAACGATGCCGACGGTGAGAGCGCCGACCTCGCGGGCGATCTGGGCCACCACCGGCGCCGCGCCGGTGCCGGTGCCGCCGCCGGCGCCGGCGGCGATGAACACCATGTCCGAGCCGCGCAGCAGCGCCTTGATCCGGTCGTAAGCGTCGCGCGCCGCCTGCCGACCCAGCTCCGGATCCGAGCCAGACCCGAGCCCCCGCGTGACCGAGTCGCCGATGTGCAGCGTCTCGCTGGCGGCGGACTGCTGCAGCGACTGAAGATCGGTGTTGATCGCGACGAACTCCACACCTTCGATCTCGGCCTCGATCATCCGGTTGACCGCGTTGACGCCGGCGCCGCCGACGCCGACCACACGGATCGTCGGCGACCCCACCGGCTGCGGTGGGGCGAAGGCGTCGCTGATGCGCTGGCTGCGCGCGTAGACGTCCTCCTCCGCGCGCGCTCCCGCGTCGTCCGGAGCTGAGATCCGCGATCCTCCCGCCGCCGATGCGGGACCAGGCACGGCCTCCGGACCCACCGGACGCTCCATCAGGCTGCTGGGGATATCCGCCGAGAACGCGTTGCGCAAGCGCTCCTGGGGGGTCGGAACGCGCGCCGCCTGCTGCTCGTCAGGCGGAACCCCCTGCGGCGGCTGCTCCTGCTGCGCTTCCTCCGCTTGCGATCCGGCCGCGCGCTTGCTCGATTGCCGCCCCGAAGCCGTCTCGGCCGCAGGCGCGTCTTTCGCGGCCGGTTGCTGATCGCTCTCCGAGGTCTTGCGGAACAGAGCGGCGAGAGGCCCCTCGCGCATGCTCGCGCGCTTAGGGTTTGTCATTTGAGAGGACCTCCTTCGCAAGCTGCCGGTATGCGTGCGCGGCCAGACCGTCGGGATCGTACTTGAGCACCGACATGCCCTTCACCGGGGCTTCGGCGAACCGCACGGTCTTGCGGATCCGCGAGGCGAACACGCGATCCCCGAAGTTCTCCTCGAGCAGCTCGATCGCCTCCTTGGCGTGCAGCGTGCGCGTGTCCATCATCGTCGGCAGGATCCCCTCGATGTCCACTCCGGGATTGAGGTTCTCACGAATCATCGCGAGCGTGTTCTGCAGCTGGATCAGTCCGCGCATCGACAGATATTCGCACTGCACGGGGACGATCACCTTGTGCGCGGCGGTCAGCGCGTTGATCGTCAGCAGCCCGAGGCTCGGCGGCGTATCGATGAACACGAAGTCGTAGTCCTCCTCGACCTCCTTCAGCGCTCGCTCCAGCGACCGCTCGCGACCGATCATCGTCGACATCGCGATCTCGGCTCCGGCCAGGTCGATCGAGGCGCAGGCGACGTCGATCTCCCGCTTGCGAATCACCTCGCGGATCGACAGGCGATGCACGAGCACGTCGTACAGCGATCGCTCGAGACCGTCGGGGTCGATTCCCTGCGACATCGTCAGGTTGCCCTGGGGGTCCATGTCGCAGCACAGCACGCGGTGGCCCTCCTCGGCAAAAGCTACGGCGAGATTCAGCGTTGTGGTTGTCTTCGCGACGCCACCCTTCTGGTTGGCGAACGCGATCACCTTGGCGGTGGCCGTCACGGGCTCAGCTCCGCTTGTAGTCGAGCAATGGTTTCGCGCCTGTATTCGCTCAAGGTGGCGGCGATCCTTCCGAGCTGAACCGTGTGCGTGCGCGGGGTGGCGAGTGTGTCCGCACGGGCACGGGTATTTTTCGAAGCGGTGGACTCCCTTTTCCAGCGGCGCCTGATCTTCGTGACCGGGAAGGGGGGCGTGGGCAAGTCGACGGTCGCGCTTGCCCTCGGAATCGCTGCCGCGCACAGCGGCAAGCGCACGATCGTCGCCCAACTGGCCAGCGGCGGCTACCTGCAGCGAGCGTTCGACAAGCGTCACGGCAGGCACTTCGAGGAGATCCGCCTGGCGCCGAGCCTGTACACGATCTCGATCGAGGCGCAGGCGGCGATGGAGGAGTACCTGCTGGTCAAGGTTCCCGGCCCGGTCGCGTTGTTGCTGTCCCGCAGCCGGCTGTTCGGGGCGTTCGCGATGGCGACCCCAGGCATGCGGGAGCTGCTGCAGGTCGGCAAGGCCTGGGAGCTCGCGCAGCCGCAGCGGCGGGCCCGTGAGGCCGACCCTTACGACCTCGTGATCGTCGATCTGGCCGCGACCGGGCACGGGATCGGCACGCTCCGTGCCCCGCGGACGTTCGCGGAGATCGCGCGAGTCGGCCCGATCGCGCACCAGGGCGAGGTGATCGCGAGCACGATCGCCGACCGCGCGTTCACGGCCGTGATCGCGGTCACGACCGCCGAGGAGATGCCGGTCAACGAGACGCTGGAGCTGCACGAGCAACTGCTTCGGGACGGGCTCGATCTCGACGCGGTCATCGTCAACGCGCTGTATCCCGAGCGGTTGTCGGCGGCCGATACGGCGATCCTTCGGGCCGCACTAGAGAGCTGCTCGGCCACCCCAGGCCGAGCAGCGATCGAAATCGCCTTGTCCGAGCACGCGCGCGCGGCCACGCAGGCGCAGCAGGCAGAGCGTCTGCGAGCGCCGTTTGACGGCCTGCTGCTGTCGCTGCCGTTCCTGTTCGAGCCGGAGCTCGGACGGCCGCAGCTGGAGCGGCTGGCGGAGCTACTTGCGGAGCGGCTGGCATGAACGTCGCAGAGCTGCTGGCGGGGAAGCGGATCTGCGTGTGCGCGGGTCCCGGCGGCGTCGGCAAGACCACCGTGTCAGCGGCGATCGCGCTGGGAATGGCGGCCCGCGGCGGCAAGGTCGCAGTCGTCACGATCGATCCGGCGCGGCGGCTGGCGGACGCGCTCGGGCTGGAGCAACTCGACAACGAGCCGCGGCGGATCGCCGCCGAGCGCCTGCCCGGGGTTACGGTCAGCGGCGAGCTGTGGGCGCTGATGCTGGATCCGAAGCGGACGTTCGACGAGCTGATCGACAGTGTCGCGCCGACCGCCGAGCGGGCAGCGGCGGTCAAGGCCAACCGCGTCTACCGCGAGCTTTCGCAGGCGGTCGCCGGCTCGCAGGAGTTCACCGCGGTTTCGAAGCTGTACGAGCTGGCCACAGGGGGCGAGTTCGACCTGCTGGTGCTGGACACGCCGCCGGCGCGCAACGCGCTCGACTTTCTCGACGCGCCGCAGCGGCTGATGTCGTTCCTCGACGGGCGGGCGCTGCAGGCGTTCGTGAAGCCGACCGGGTTCGGCCTGCGACTGCTGTCACCGCTGCTCGGTGCGCTGCGGGCGGTCACAGGCCTCGATCTGATTGCCGATCTGACGACGTTCTTCACGCTGCTCGGCGGGATGACCGACGAGTTCAGCGCCCGCGCCCGCGCAGTCGACGTGCTGCTGCGCTCGCGCGAGACCGCATTCATGATCGTCACCTCCGCTCAGCGCGAGCCGCTCGACGAGGCAGTGACGCTGCACGAAACGCTGCGCGAAAGCGGGCTTCCGTTTGCCGCCGCGATCGTCAACCGCTTCAACGCGCCGATCGAGGACGGAGCCGACCTGGAAGCGCTGTTGACCCCGTCTCTGGGCGGCCCGCTGGCCGCCCAGATCGCCGCCGCCCATCACGACTACGTCAGCCTCGGCAGCCGCGATGCGGTGCAGGTGGAGCGGCTGCGGCGCGCGCTGAACGGCGAGCCGCTGCTGCTGGTACCGCAGTTCGACGACGACGTGCATGACGTCGAGGGGCTGCTGCGGGTGCACGCGCAGCTGTTCAGGCCCTGACCTAGGCGGCCGCCGCGTCATGGATTCGGCCTGCCGCTTCGAGCAGCCGACCGCCGCTGCGGCCGTGCCGCAGCGCGACGATCTCGCCCATGATCGACAGCGCCGTCTCGGCGGAGCTGAGTGCACCGAGGTCGAGCCCGATCGGCGCGCTGACGCGCCCCAGCTCCGCCGGCGTCAGGCCGGCCTCGAGCAGGCGGGCGTGGCGCCGCTGCTGCGCGCGGCGGCTGCCCATCGCACCGATGTAGCCGGCGTCGGAGGCGAGCGCGGCGATCAGCGCGGCGTCGTCGAGCTTTGGGTCGTGGGTGAGCACGGCGATCGCGGTCGCCGGGTCGATCGGCGCGAGCTGACGCAGCGCCTCCGCGGGCCACATCACCAGCACGCGCTCGGCCGCGGGGAACCGCTCGGACGTCGCAAACCGTGCCCGCGGATCGACGACGAACGACCGCCAGCCACTCAGGCGCGCGACCTCCGACAGCTGGGCGGCGAAGTCAATCGCGCCGACGATCACCAGCCGCGGCGGCGGCGCAACGACGTCCACGAACACCGTCGCGCCTAGCTCCGTCAGCGCCATCAGCCCCCGCTGCTCCGACCACAGCGACTCCCGCGCGAGCGCCGCCGCGGCCGCGTCGAGCGGGCGGCTGCCGAGTGTCCCGGCGCTGTCGCTGTCGGCCGGTGCGAGCAGCTTCGCGCCCGGCCGGGGAGCGCCGGCGACGGCCGTCACGATCGCGGCACGACCGCCCGCCTCGCCGAGCTCCAGGAACCGCGCGGCCAACTCGTCACCGGCATACGCCTCGACCCAGACCGCGATCTCGCCGCCGCACGGCAGCCCCACGTCCCACGCCTCATCGTCGGCGATCCCGTACTCGAGCAGCTGCGGCGGGGCTCCGGCCAGCACCGCCTCGGCAACCTCGACCACCGCCCCCTCGACGCAACCGCCGGAAACCGCGCCCCAGATCTGTCCGGAGTCGTCGATCGCCATCTTGGTGCCGACCGGCTGCGGCGCCGACCGCTTGGTCGAGACCACGGTCGCGAGCGCCACCCGGTGGCCCGCGGCGGACCAACGCGAGACTATCCGGCCGATCGATTCGGCCATCGCGTGCTGTTGCTGGCAGTCGACATCATGCTCCCTCCAGTTGGAATGCTGACGGAGCGGCAGCGACCCGGTCAACCACCGATAAGGGATCGCTTAGGGTCTATCCCAGTTGGGCGTGCGACTGGGTTGGTTCAGGGCCAAGCTGGGCGCAGCGCGGTCGTGCGCGCTCCGCGGCGCC
>JASHQV010000305.1 GCA_030038955.1 Solirubrobacteraceae bacterium | reverse complement strand
CAGAAGGGGATCGTCGATCTGATCATTCCGCGCGGCGGCGAGCGCCTCAAGGCCGCGCTCGAGCGCGTCGCCACCGTGCCCGTGATCTACGCCGCCTCGGGAAACTGCCACGTGTTCGTCGACCGGACCGCCGACCTCGAGGTCGCCCAGGCGATCGTCGTCAACGCGAAGGTCCAGCGCCCCGGCGTCTGCAACGCCGCCGAGACGCTGCTCGTGCACGCCGACGTTGCCGACCGGTTCCTCCCCGGCGTGCTGCAGTCGCTGCACGAGTCCGGGGTGACGCTGCATGTCGACGAGCGTGCGCGCGCGGCGGTCGCCCCCGGGCTGCCGGTCGTGGCCGCCACCGAGGAGGACTGGGACCGGGAATACCTGAGCCTCGACATCGCGGTCGGCGTGGTCGACTCGGTGGAGCACGCGATCGAGCACATCAACGCCCACGGCAGCGGCCACTCGGAGGCGATCGTGACCGGCGACACCACCTCGGCGAGGGCGTTTGAGCTCGGGGTCGACGCGGCCTGCGTGTACGTCAACGCCTCGACCCGGTTCACCGACGGCGGCGAGTTCGGGATGGGTGCAGAGATCGGCAACTCGACCCAGAAGCTCCATGCCCGCGGACCGATCGGGCTGCGCGAGCTGTGCACGTTCAAGTACCTCGTGGAGGGAGCCGGGCACGTCCGGCCCTGACGTGCTGTCGCCGTGCGAGTCGGAATCCTCGGCGGGGCCTTCAATCCGCCACACATCGGCCACCTGATCTGCGCGCAGGAGGCGTGGCTGCAGCTCAGCCTCGACCGCGTGCTGGTCGTGCCGGCGGCGCGACCGCCGCACAAGCAGGTCGAAAACGAGCCCGGACCGCGCCACCGCCTCGAGCTGTGCCGTCAGGCGGTTGGGGACGACCCGCGGCTCGAGGTTTCGGACGTCGAGATCGAGCGGGCGGGATTGTCGTACACAGTCGATACGCTTGAGGTACTGCACTCCCGGGCGCCAGACAACGAGCTGTTTCTGATCCTCGGCGGCGACGCCGCGGTGGGCCTGCCGGACTGGCACGAGCCCGAGCGTGTCCTGTCGCTCGCGCGCGTGGCCGTCGCCCAGCGCCGGGGAACGCCACGCAAGGAGGTCAGGGAGGCGCTCGCTCGCCTGTCCGGAGGCGAACGCGCCGCGTTCTTCCCGATGCCGCGCGTGGGCGTCTCCTCGACGACGATCCGCCGCCGGGTGCGAGCGGGACAGCCGATCAGGTACCTGGTGCCGGACGCTGTGGCCGCGTACATCGAACAACACCGTCTCTACGGAGGACGCCCAGATTGATGAATCCCGAGGAGCTCGCCGCCGCGATCGCCGCCTATGCGGCCGATCGCAAAGCGCTCGACATCGTCCAGCTGGACCTGAGGGAGATCGTCTCCTATACCGACTACTTCGTGATCTGCACCGGCCGCAGCGACCGGCAGGTGCGGGCGATCCACGACGCGATCTACCAGGGGATGAAGGACGACCACGAGCTGCTGGCGGATCGGCCGCTGCAGCTGGCCGCGGCGCTGTGGCTGGCGCTGTTCCTGGCGGGCGCCTGAGACCC
The DNA here is from genome assembly GCA_030038955.1 of Solirubrobacteraceae bacterium. Lineage (GTDB taxonomy): Bacteria > Actinomycetota > Thermoleophilia > Solirubrobacterales > Solirubrobacteraceae > Palsa-465. Next base: position 7,560 of record JASHQV010000305.1, on the reverse strand, counting down.
AGGCCCCGTGTACGTCCGCCAGCCGCGCCGGGCTGAGCGCCCCGCCGGCGGCTACCGCGCCGCCATCGCCAGCGCCGGCGCCTCGCCCCACAGCTGCTCGAGGCGGTAGAACCCGCGCATCTCGGGCGTGAACACGTGGACGACCACGTCGAGGTAGTCGATCAGCACCCACTGGGCCTGCGTCCGTCCTTCGACGCGCGCCGGCAACAGGCCGTGCTCGTCCTTCATCCCCTGATAGATCGCGTCGTGAATCCCCTTCACCTGCCGGTCGCTGCGGCCACTGCAGATCACGAAGTAGTCGGTGTAGGAGACGATCTCCCTCAGGTCCAGCTGGACGATGTCGAGGGCCTTGCGATCAGCCGCATAGGTGACGACGGCGGCGGCGATCTCCTCGGGACTCATCAATCTGGGCTTCCTCCGTAGAGACTGTGTTGTTCGATGTACGCGGCCACGGCGTCCGGCACCAGATACCTGATCGGCTGTCCCGCTCGCACGCGGCGACGAATCGTCGTCGACGAGATACCCACCCGCGGCATCGGGAAGAACTCGGCGTGTTCGCCCCCGGACAGCTGGGCGAGCGCCTCCCTGACCGCCTTGCGCGGCGTTCCCCGGCGCTGAGCGACCGCCACCCGCGCGAGCGACAGAACCCGCTCGGGCTCGTGCCAGTCCGGCAGACCCGCCGCGGCGTCGCCGCCGAGGATCAGGAACAGCTCGTTGTCTGGTGCCAGAGAGTGCAGCTCTGCAAGCGTATCGACTGTGTAGGACAGGCCCTCCCGCTCTATCTCCAGGTCCGACACTTCGAGCCGGCGATCGTCGCCGACGGCTCGGCGGCACAGCTCGAGGCGGTGGCTCGGCCCGGGCTCGTCCTCCACCTGCTTGTGCGGTGGCCGCGCCGCGGGCACGACCAGCACCCGGTCGAGCCCGAGCCCGAGCCACGCCTCCTGCGCGCAGATCAGGTGGCCGATGTGCGGGGGATTGAACGCCCCACCAAGGATTCCAACGCGCACGGCGACAGCACGTCAGGGCCGGATCTGCCCAGCGCCCTCCACGAGGTACTTGAACGTGCACAGCTCGCGCAGCCCGATCGGCCCACGGGCGTGGAGCTTCTGAGTCGAGTTGCCGATCTCGGCGCCCATCCCGAACTCGCCGCCGTCGGTGAACCGCGTGGACGCGTTGACGTACACGCAGGCCGCATCGACGCCCAGCTCGAACGCCCTCGCAGACACGGTGTCGCGGGTCACGATCGCCTCCGAGTGACCGCTGCCGTGGGCGTTGATGTGCTCGATCGCTTGCCCGAGCGAGTCGACCACCGCGACGGCGAGGTCGAGGCCCAGGTACTCGCGGTCCCAGTCCTCGTCGGTGGCGGCCACGACCGGTACGCCGGCGGCTGCTGCTCGTGCCCGCTCGTCGGCGTGCAACGTCACCCCCGCGTCGTGCAGCGTTCGCAGCATGCCGGGGAGGAATGTGTCGGCGACGCCGGCATGCACCAGCAGCGTCTCGGCGGCGTTGCACACGCCGGGCCGCTGGAGCTTGGCGTTGACGACGATCGCGCGGGCGTCCTCGAGGTCGGCGCTGCGGTCGACGAACACGTGGCAGTTGCCGGCCGCCGCATAGATCACCGGCACCGTGGCCACCTCCTCGAGCGCGGTCTTGAGGTCCTCGCCGCCGCGGGGGATGATCAGGTCGACGATGCCGGTCTGGGTGGCAAGCTCTGCCAGCTGCTCGTGGCCGCCGCCCGACAGGAACGCGATCGATCCCTCCGGCAGCCCCGCCCGCCCGGCGGCATCGATCGCCACCGAAGCGAGCACGGCGCCCGAGTGGGCGGCGGCGGCGGACCCGCGCAGGACGACCGCGTTGCCCGACTTCAGGCACAGCGCGGCGGCATCGATGGTCACGCCCGGACGGGCTTCGTAGACGACCGCGACGACGCCAAGCGGGACGCGCAGCTTGCGCACATCGAGGCCGTTCGGCAGCCGGAAACCCTCGGTCACCTCCCCCACCGGATCTGGCAGCTCGGCGATCCGGCGGACCGCGCCGACGATCGCGTCGATCCGCGCCTCGTCCAGCGTCAGCCGGTCGACCAGCGCAGCGCTGAGGCCGCTGTCGCGAGCGGCGTCGCGGTCGCGTGCGTTGGCCTCGAGGATCTCCACGACGTGCTTCTGCAGCGCCGCGGCGATCCCCTCGAGCGCCGCATCCTTGCGCTCGGAGTCAAGCGTGGCGAGCGCGCGCGAAGCGGCCTTGGCGGATCGGCACGTGTCGCCGACCGAGGTGATCGTGGTGGTGGCCATCGTCAGAAGACTACGCGAGCACGAAGTAGTCGCGGTGGATCGCCTCCTCGCTGGCACGGGGCAGCAGCTCGCGCACCTCAGCGGACTTCAGCCCCCGGACCTGCCCGAGCTCCTCGACCGAGTAGTTCGAGATCCCCTTGCCGACGATCTGCGCGGCGTGCGTCACCTCGACTGCGTCGCCCGCGCGAAACGCCCCCTCGACCGTGACGATCCCAACCGGAAGCAGGCTGGTGCCGCCCTCTCTGAGCGCTCGTGCCGCACCCGCGTCGACCTCGACGCGCCCCCGCGCCGGCTTGGCGTAGCGCAGCCACAGCTTGAAGCTCGAGTATCGCTCCGAGCGCGCCGGGAACAGCGTGCCGACGGGCTCGCCAGCGACCGCCGCGAGGATCGTCCCCGGCTCGAGCCCGCTGGCGATCACGGTCGGAATCCCGGCCGCGGTCGCCATCTCGGCCGCCACGACCTTCGAGCGCATCCCGCCCGACCCGAGCGGTGAGGTCTGGTGGCCGATCGCCAGCTCAGCCAGCGAGTCGAACCGCTTCACCTCTGCGACCAGCTGGGCGTCGGGGTCGAGCTTCGGGTCGGCCGTGTACAAGCCGCCGGTGTCGGTCAGCAGCAGCAGCCGCTCGGCACCTAGCAGGATCGCCACCTGTGCGGCCAGGAAGTCGTTGTCGCCGAACGAGATCTCATCGGTGGTGGTGGTGTCGTTCTCGTTGATCACCGGCACGACGCTCCACTCCAGCAGCCGCGCGAGCGTCTGTCGGGCGTTCAGGTAGTGGCTGCGGGCGCTCATGTCGAAGAACGTCAGCAGCACCTGGGCGGTTGGCGCCGAGCGCTCACTTAGGAGCTCGTCGAACACCTGGTAGAGCTTCCCCTGGCCGACCGCGCTGGCGGCCTGTAGCTCATCCACCGTCCGCGGCCGCGGGATCCCGATGACGCCCATGCCGCGGGCGATCGCGCCGCTCGTCACGATCATCGGCTGCCGTCGCCGACGGTGCAGCTCAGCGACCTGGTCACAGATCTGGGCGAGCACGTCGCGACGCACGCCGCCGTCGTCGTCGGCGACGATGCTCGAGCCCAGCTTGACGACGACAGGCGGCACAGCTGCTACCGGACCACGGGGGGCATCGCTGGCTAGAGGACCACAGAGGGCATCGCTGCTGCCCAGGATATGTGGGCCGGCGGCCCGGGGGTGGGACGCCGCGCCGCCAGTGGGGCGGCCGCGGCGGCCGGCGGCGCAGCCGATGAGCGCGCCGCCGGCCGTCAACCTCTGTCAACCTACTTCTTCGACGCCGGGCACCACGGGTTGCGCGGCACGCCCTTGCACGGGTGCGGCATCGACTTCAGCTTCCGCTTCGGCGGCAGCTTGTGCAGCCCGTCGTGGATCTTGCTCTCGCTGAAGCGCGGGTAGCTCGACCCGGGCGGACACGGCGTGCTGCCGGCGCCGCCGAACGAGATCTGCGAGTCGCACAGCACCTCGGTGGTGAACTCCGTGTTGTCATCCGGCGCCACCGCATTGCCGTTGCAGCTCGGATACTCCTGCTCCAGCGTCTGGTCCTCCGGCGTGATGCTGCCACCGCCGATCTCCGTGTTGCCGCTGAAGCAGTCGGTCGGCTCATCGGGCTCGAGGTTGGTGGCCTCGAAGTCACCGTTGGTCGGATTGCCCCAGTAGCCGTCGTTCTTATAGTGGTTGTCGATGATCGCATCGCCGTACTCGTCGAACAGGCACAGCGTGCTGGATGTCTGCCCGCCAGTGCCACCCGTGCACGGAGGACCCTCATCTGGGAACGGCACGATGATGTTTCCCCACGCTCCGTTGTTCTCGAACTTATTGTCCATCACAGTGTCGTTACGCCCACCCGAGATCGACATGCCGGTGCCGACCGGGCCGGCGGCCGCGAACCCTGCCGTGGGGACGTCAGGATCGTTGTTGTTGTGGACGTAGTTGTCCATGAACACCCAGCAGGAGCTGGTATGGGTGATCGGGCTGATCCCGTTGTCCGGACAGGCGCCGTTCTGCGGCGACGGCTCGTCACCGTTCTGGCTGTTGGTGTCGAACCCATCCTCGTTGTTGTCGAACTGTGAGTTCTTCACCACCAGCCTTCCACCTGAGTTCGAGCCCGAGTAACCGAGCGCGTTGTACTCCGCCCAGGCATCGTTGACTACCTGGTTGCACTCCTGCTGGCATGCCCCGATGTAGTAGCCGGAGTCGTTCATGTTGCTGGCGTACGTGTCGCTCCAGGTGCCACCGTCCCAGTTGCTGGAGAAGATCCCGTACTCAGCGGCGCTGACCTCGGCCGTCGCAGGCGACACCTTCGTGTTGTACCAGGTGCTGGTGGCGGTCAGGTATGAGCCGAGGTAGTCCCAGCCGTCGATCTTGCCGCTATTCGCGCCGCCGTTCCACCAGATCTCGTTGCCGGTACCACCGTCGCCGCCCGAGCCGCCGAGGAAGTTGCAAACGGTGAGGTTCTCGACCGACACATCGTCCGCCTTCCACACCTCGATCCCGTTCAGCCCCGCCGGCCCGCCGCTGCTCCCCGGACCGAAGTTCTGCGCGGCCTTCTTGTCGCTGCACTTGGCCGAGTGCTTCTTGGTGCCGTCGACGGTGACCGTGTTGCGGTTCATCCCGCGCACCGTCAGGTCGGGAGTCTGGATCAGCACCCCCGCCGGGAACTGACGCCCTGACCCCTTCGGGAACTTCCACGACTTGGTCTTGTAGTCGCCCGGGGCGATCAGGATGAAGTCGCCGGGCTTGGCATGGTTGACCGCCGCCTGAATCGTCTTGTACTGGCCGCGGATGCCGTGGTAGGTACCGACCCGCAGCACGCGCGTTCTCGCCACCGCAACCGGGGCGGTGCCGAGCAGCCACGCGCATCCGGCAAGCATCGCGAGACACGCGAAGACACGTCGCATCAACTCTCCTTCCAATTCGAGATCCCGCAGACACCTCGGCCTGGACGCCTCGGCCTTGCGAACGGGGGCATGCTATTGCGTTTACGTCCCGGACGCGCCGCCAGCGGTCACGGCGCCGACGGATCGAGCTCGAACGTTACTCCCGCGATCTCGACGTCGTCGCCGGGCTCGAAGCCGGCCTGCTCGAGCGCGCGGATCAGCCCGATTCCACGTAGCCGCCGCTCGAGGTAGGCGAGCGCCTCGTCGTTGTCGAGGTCATAACGGGCGACCAGTCGCTCCACCCCCCGGCCGCGCACGGCGAACGCATGCGCGCCGGTCCGCTCGACCTGGAAGGCGCGCGCCGGTGCGGGACGAAACACGCGGTGCTCGGGGAGCGAATCCGCGCCATCCCCCACGGGGGCGCCGTACCCGCTAGGGCCGGCGTATGCACCGGGGCCACCGGTGGCTTGGGGGTGGGCGGGTTGGGAGACATCGGTGGCCCCGCCCGCCGGAGGCGTTAGCGGCACTTGCGCCGCGCCCGCCGGCGCTGTCAGCGGCACCCGGGCGAGCAGCAGACGCGTCAGCTCGTCGAGTCCCTCGTGCGTGGCCGCCGAGGTCAGCAGCACCGGCACTTCGTCGCCCAGCCGCTGCTGCCAGCGATCGCGGATCGACTGCCTCGCATCCGTCTCGACGAGATCGGCCTTCGACAGCGCCAGGATCCGCGGCAAGGACGCCAGCCGCGGATTGTGGAGTGCCAGCTCGCGCTCGATCGTGGCGTGGTTGCCGACTGGGTCCGAGCCGTCGACCGGCGCGAGATCGAGCACGTGCACGAGCAGCCGCGTGCGCTCGACGTGGGCGAGGAACTCGTGTCCGAGGCCGGCGCCGCCGCTGGCCCCCTCGATCAGCCCCGGAATGTCGGCGATCACCAGCTGCCGGTCGTCGGCCTGCAGCGTCCCCAGCACCGGCTCGAGCGTCGTGAACGGGTAGTCGGCGACCTTTGGGGCGGCTCGCGTCAGCCGCGCGACCAGCGACGACTTGCCGGCGTTCGGCAGCCCCACCAGCCCGACGTCGGCGAGCAGCTTCAGCGCCAGCGTCAGCCAGCTCTCGTCGCCGGGCAGGCCGCGCTCGGCAAACCGTGGCGTCTGGTGCGTGGGACCGCGGAAGCGCCAGTTGCCGCGCCCGCCAGGACCGCCGCGCGCGACCACCGCGCGCTGTCCCGGTGTCACCAGGTCGTTGCGGCTGCCGTCGGCCTCGACCAGCACCTCGGTGCCGGGCGGCACGCGCACCTCCAGCTCAGCGCCGTCGGCGCCGTGTCGCTGCGAACCTTCGCCGTGGCCGCCGCGGCGGGCCTTGAAGTGCGTGCGGCGGCGGAAGTGCTCGAGGTCTCGCAGTGAGTCGTCGCAGACGAGCACGACGTCGCCGCCGCGGCCGCCGTCGCCGCCGTCGGGACCGCCTCGGGGAACGTGGGCCTCGCGGCGGAAGCTGAGGCAGCCGTCGCCGCCGGCGCCGGCCTGCACGTAGATGCGCGCGCGGTCCTTCATCTGGCCCTTATTGTGGCTGCCGAATCACAAACCCCAGCCGAGGAGGATGACGCTCGATGTCGCTGCTGACCGATTTCAAGAAGTTCCTGTTCCGCGGGAACGTCGTCGACCTGGCGGTGGCGGTCGTGATCGGGACCGCCTTCGCCGCGCTCGTCAAGGCGCTGGTCGCCGATATCCTGACGCCGATCATCGGCCTGATCTTCGGCCAGCCGAGCTTCGAGAACCTGTCGTTCACGATCAACTCGAGCCATTTCCTGTACGGCGACTTCATCAACAACCTGATCTGGTTCGTGGCGGTGGCGGTGGTCGTGTTCCTGTTCGTCGTCAAGCCCGTCCAGGTCCTGATGGATCGCCGCGCCCAGGAGGATCCGTCGGTCAAGCCCTGCCCCGAGTGCACCTCGGACATCCCGATCGCCGCGCGGCGCTGCCCGCTGTGCACGGCGGTGATCGCCGAGGCGGCGTGAGCCGGGGGGCGGCGACCTGTGGATGGAAGCGGCGCTATAGCGCCGCTTCCATCCACAGGTCAGGTGGCGCGACCGCTCACGCCGCCGCCCGCTCGCGCAGCGCCCCGGCGCGCGCCAGCCACGGGCCCGCCGCGAGGCGCTCGAAGATCGCCTCGGCCTCGTCGCCGAGCTTGCCGAGATCGTCCTCACGGTCGCCGAGCTCGGCCAGCAGCTCGGCGTACTGCAGTTCGCTGCGAGCCAATGGAAACGGCGTCGCCAGCTCCCGGAACAGGTCGATCGCCCGGCGGAACCACTGCTCGGCACGCTGCGGATCGCCTTCATGTGCCGCCAACAGGGCCCGAGCCCGCGCCGCTTCGGCGTCGAGCTCAGGCCCGACCT
>JASHQV010000304.1 GCA_030038955.1 Solirubrobacteraceae bacterium | reverse complement strand
TTTCCCGGGATCGAGGATTAACGACTCAATCGGACTCCTGCCGATCACGTCTAACCCCGACCACGGGCGAGGTCGACGTGGGGTTCCGTCCCGCCGGGCGGGGGCTCAACCGAGCCCCCGCCCGCATTTCGCCGAAGCGCCCTGCTCCGTACGTCGGTCAAGATGCCCGCAAAGGCGGGCGAGGCTCATGGCTGAACGCGCCAGACCAGGCCCACCACTGGTTTGACGAAGATCAGGTACCGCTCGGGCGTGAGACGCTGGGAGGTCAGTGAGGACCATCCGACCCGCATCCTCTGAGAGCTGCCGGATCGCCTGTGCGCAGGGCGGCATCGAGCAGCTGTTCTCTCCGTTGGCCCGGCGGCAGCCGCTGCGCATACGGACTGCGAACCCGAACCGCCTGCGGCGCTTTCCGGAGAGTTACCGCTCGGCATCGGCGATCGCCAGGCTAGCGGCTCGCGCACGCTGGAGCGGCCAATGGACCGGCGCGCCTATGCCACCTCGGCTAGCCGCCGCCAGTCGGCGCAGACAGCACAGGTGGTCCAATCGAACCTGCACGAGAGCTTGTCGAGGTGGCGGTCGTTCTCGTACCAGTCACGGTTGAGATGGCGCCCCACAACGACTGCGGCCACCGTGCGAGCGCCCGCAGCTCTCAAGGCGGCGGCGGCGCTCTGGGCGCTCGCGCCTGTCGTCCACGTGTCGTCGATCAGCAGCACGCTCGCTCCGTCCAGCGGCAGGACAGCGCCGTACCGTCGGACGTCGAAGCGCCGAGGTTCGACGGGCACATCCGTGCGCCGCAACAGCCGCTGATGACGATCACGCGTCGATCTGACCAGTTCGCCGACAACCCTGCGTAGCGGATGCGTCTCGTCGCGCCCAGCGTCGCTCGACGGGACCGTCGTCACGAGCTCGAACCGATCCGTGCCGGCGGCCGCCGCCACGCAGGCCTCGTGGCACTCGAGGAATCGGTCGATGATCGCGCCCACCTGGCTTATGGCCGTCGCCGCCCGATCCGACGGCAGGCGCTTGTAGCTCGCCAGCGTGTGATGGAGGTATTCGTGTCCGATGCTGTACGAGATTGGCACCATCGCGGCCAGCTGGCGCTCTGTGTGCGCGCACGCGAAACAGCGCGAAAAGCCACGCGTGAAGTTGAAGCAGTCGACGCAGACGCCAGCGCCGCTGCGAGGCGAGCGCAGAAAGCTCGCATTGTCGAGGCTCAAACCGTTCATCGCCACATCCAGTCCTACGTGTACGCACGCTGGCCGATCGAGTACTCGATGGTCGCGGTGACGTCCGCCGGTGAACCCACGACGTGCACCCCCGGCCGTTCGGACAGCTCCTGTGCCCAGGATTGATCGAGCAGTGTGTCTAGGAGCAGCACTACGCGCTGCAGCCCGACAGCCGCATTCGCGAGGATCCTGGTTCCACTCGTCGGACCCGCCTCGACGATCACTGAGGCTCTTACCATGCCGGCGATGAGCGCGTTGCGCCGCGGAAAAGTGCGACGGCTCGGACGCGTCTCGGGCCAGAACTCCGATATGACTGCGGCTTCGCGCGCGAGTCGCTGCTGCAACATGGCGTTCTCGCGGGGATACGCGTGGTCAAGTCCCGTCCCGATCACGCCGATCGTGCGACCGCCCCGCTCCAGTGCGGCGTGGTGCGCGGCCGCATCGATCCCAGACGCCAAGCCGGAGATGACCGGGTATCCGGACTCCACCAGCTGCTGCACGACGGCCGTCGCAGTCCTCGTGCCACGAGGCGTGGGCCGCCGCGTCCCAACGACGGCCACGCCACGCGCGTCCTGCTCATCCAGCGCACCTGCGATAAACAGGATCGGCGGACTCTCGCTGAGGTCCCGCAGGTTCTTTGGATAGCGCGGGTCGAGAACGGAGATGACCTCGATGCCGCGGCGTTGCCACTCGGCCACCTCTGCGTCCGCGGCGAGGATCGCCGCCTCGGCCAGCAGACCCTGTTCCTCGTCAAGCAGCGCGCGTGCGCTCCCGGCTTTGCTCAGCTCGGCGCGATACCGCTTCCATGGGCGTCGTCCGCTCCGCATCAGGGCGACAATCACCGAGGTTTCCAGATCAGCGCTCATGGGTCGCCGAGCGTACCTGCGCGAACGGACGTTCGCACGGGTAGGTCGAGGACTACACCCGCGGCTGAGGCTGCTTGCTAGCTCTCGGGAGTCCGCTCTGGCGCGGATGCAACAGGATGCTGCTCCGCGGCCGATGCCACCTGCTCCGCGGAGGTTGCCGCCGGAACGTCAGAGGCCGGAGAGCTGTCCTCGTCGCCGGTCGCTGCGGTCGGGGCGGGCTCGCGTACCTCGATGGCGTCTGCAACCGAGTCTTCTACCGGCGAGACGTCGCTCGACGGAGACGCGGCGACCGTAGGCGCCTCCGCAGGCAGCTCCGTGGGGACAGCGGTCACCGGAGCTACATGAGGGGACGGTGCTTGCTGCGCAGGCCCGGAGGACGTCGGCTCGTCAATGTCAAGGCCCGACAATGCCCCCTTGAAGTCTCGGATGCCCTTGCCCAACGACTTTCCGACCTCGGGAAGCCGCTTGGGACCGAGGACGAGCAGCGCGACGACCAGGATGAAGATCAGGTGCGTAGGCTGGAGAACGTCGCCGATCACCTCGTAGAGCTTAGCGGCTGGCCCGATCTAGTCCAGAGGGACGGCCGACAGCAGTCGAGCGCGGGGGGTGTCTGGCTACGAGTGCAGGGCGGCCGTTCGAACCGTCGAAACAAGCCTTGTCGTGTTGCATCTACTGGTTATCGGCGTGACTGTGCCGAGCGGGCAGGGACTCAAGCAGATCGGCGAGCTCGCGCTTGCGTTCGCGCTCTCATCGCTGATCGGGATCGAACGCGAATGGCGGCAGAAATCGGCCGGACTTCGCACGCACACGCTGGTCGGCACCGGTGCAGCCCTGTTCGTGATCGTCAGCAAGTATGGCTTCAGCGACGTCCTGAGCAACCACGTGATTCTCGATCCATCGCGTGTTGCTGCGCAGATCGTCTCCGGCATCGGTTTCATCGGCGGCGGGCTGATCTTCGTCCGCGGGGATGCCGTCAGGGGCCTGACCACCGCCGCCATCGTCTGGATCACCGCAGCGATCGGGATGGCATGC
>JASHQV010000303.1 GCA_030038955.1 Solirubrobacteraceae bacterium | reverse complement strand
CGATCTGCGGGTGATCGGGCAGTACGATCGCCGCCCCGAGGAGCGCGTCATCGGACTCGGTCGCGAGCACCGGGAAGGTGTTGACGCTGGCATCGTCGCACTCGAGCGGCGAGCGGAAGCGTCCACCGTTGACGCGCAGGATCGGGTGGGTCGAGAGCAGCGAGCGGGCGAGCGCGCCGGCTCGCTCGAGGCCGCTGGGCACGACCGTCCGGTTCTCGACCCGTAGCTCCAGCGCGTAGACGCCGGGCTGGGCCATGCGCGCGCCGAGGCTGAGGCTGACCACGACCGGCGAATCACCCTCGCCACCGGCGCTGGCCTGCTTCTCGGTGGCGAGTCCCTGGTCGGCGGCGCCGGCCAGGGCGCCGACCATCGCGCCGGGCAGCTCCAGCCGCTGCGCGGGCGCGCAGCGGCGGTCGCCAGCGGCAGTCAGGAACCGTACCTCGGCCCGGACGACCGCGTCGGGCGGCGCCTCCAGCACGCCGCGCAGCAGCAGATGATCGAACGCGCTCGGGAGCGTCAGCGCGTACGCCGGCGGATACACGATCCCGAACGGCGTCGGCGTGGCGTTCTTGGTTGCACCGGGCGTGTACGGGTACAGCGCGTACCCCTCCCACAGCAGGGAGTCGACGAGCTGATCGAGCCGCTCAGGGATCACCAGCCTCCTGCAGCAGCGCCCGCACGCAGCCATCGAGCGTCGCCAGCCCACGATCCAGCTTTGCCTGCGACAGTGCCTCCAGTGTCTCCGAGCGGAGCGCGACCCAGCCGGTGTTCGGGTAGTAGTGCTCGACGGTCTGCCGCCACACCGACACCGGCATCCGAAAGTCGATCGACTTGGTCCACGGCACCAGCACGATCTGCAGTCCACCGTCCTCGGCCTGGTAATAGATCGTGCCGTTGAAGTGCAGCGCCAGCGGTGCCACGCCGTCGGGCAGCGAGTGCAGGTACTTGGCGGCGGCCAGCTCGAGGTCGTAGCTGCACGCGATCGGCACTTCGACCACGGTCCGGTCGGTGAACGCGGGCACGAGCACGTCGAGCTGACACCACACCAGGCTGCGGGTGGTCACCGCCCAGCGCTCCGGCGGCCCGAACAGCTCCACGAGCCGCGCGCGGGTCGCCTCGTCGTACCGTCGTCGGGCCGGGTCGATCATCAGCTGGATCGTCAGCGCGACCATGTAGACGGGTCGCCCGCCGGTCTCCGAGACCTCCAGATCGAGTGTCAGCATCGGCGCCACCGCCCATCGCACAGGACGCGCGCCCAGCACCGCGAACTCGAGCTCAGGAGCCGCCGCTACGGGCTCGCCGGCGCGCGCTGGCGCGCGGTCACCGTCGACATCGGGAGAATGCACGCTCACCGGAGTGCCGCCACCTGCGCCTCCGCCCGCAGCCCGTCGAAGAAGCTCGCGACCGCGGCCTCGACGCCGCTGCCGCCGGAGATCCCCTCCCACCTAGCCTTGATCGCGCCGGTCAGCGCGTAGCAGCGGTCAATCGGCGCGATCGCGTAGATCGGCGGCGCCGCCAGCCGGTTGATGATCAGACCTTCGACATCGGGCTCGAGCTTCGCCAGCACCGGGTTGAGCTCGACCAGCCGGTGCCAGGAGTCGAAGTGCAGCTCGGACTCGGTCGCGCCCGCGGGGCTCGGGTACATCGCCACCACGCAACCCGTCACGGTCGAAGCCATCAAGAACGCGAGCCCGATCGGGATCTGAAAGCCGGCCCAGATGTCGTCTGGGAGCTGCAGGTCTTCGAGCCACAGCGTGCGGCTGCCCACCGGCCGCCAGTCTCCCTCGCCGGCGCGCATCGCCCAGCACGCCTCGCAGGAGCACGCGATCCGCCGCTCGCCCAGCGCCAGCAGGTGGCGGTGGTCGGCAGCGATCGCGGTCCCGCACAGATCACAGTGCTCGACGCCCGTGGCCGGCGGCCCCGCGGGGTCGCCGGCATCGTCGGTCGCCTCGCGGACCGTCGCCACCACGGGCGGGCCAGTCTCCACGCGGGGCGGGACGCCGGCGCCGCCAAGTCGCTGCAGTCCCCGCAACGACGTGACCATCTGCGCCCGCTGACGCGCCGCGATCGCCTCACTCAGCGGCCGCCGTGCTCGCGGCCCCGGAGCCGTCTCAGGCCGCTTGCTGCTCATCGTGCCAACGCCACCTTGACGTGGTCCCGCTCGCGCAGCAGCGGCACCGGCTCGAGTTGGATCCGTTCGTCGTCCAACGAACGTCCCGCGCGCGGCAGCAGGAACGAGCGCTGGCAGTGCCGGCAGACGAGCGCGTCCGCGTGCAGCTCGCCGTCGTGGAGAGCGCCGCCACAGCCAGCGCAGACGTCGTGGTAGGCGAGCAGCGTGCCATCGACGTTGGCGACCACCAGCTTGCTGCCGGCGACCGCAACCGGCGTCAGCACGTCCTGCTCGAGGTTCGCGAGCGAGTCAACCGCGAACCAAGCGGGGACGGATCGAGCGGGAGCCGGCGTCGAGTCCGCGATCACGACGGGCAGCTCGATCCCGCCGGGCGCGGCGGGCGGCGCAAAGCCGGTGGCGATCGGCAGTCCGCCGGCGTCGGCGGCCTGGGCCGTCACCCCCTCGACCTCGAGACCCTCCAGGTCGGGAGCCAGCTCCTCCAGCGCTTGCTTGATCGCCAGCTCCAGCGTCACCGCCGAGGCGGAGCAATCCGAGCAGCTGCCGCGCAGGTGGATGCGCGCGACACCCTGCTCGAGCCCCAGCAGCTCGACGCTACCGCCGTGTGACTCCATGTACGGCCGTACCGAGTCGAGCGCCGCCTGCACCCGCTCGGCGAGCGGCACCGGATGCAGGTCGTGAATCAGCAGCAGCGTCGAGACCAGCTCGTCGTCGCTCAGCGCGGCTGCGATCCGCCGGCCGTCATCGCCGGCGTCGAGCAGCGCCCCCAGGATCCGCTCGAGACCGGCGCCATACATCTGCACGACTGCCGCCACCAGCTCCTCGGCCAGCTCTCGAGGCGGCGCGGGTCCCGCCTCGTCGAGCGCCGCCTGCAGCTCCTGGACGCGCTCGACCAGCAGCTCGGAGGAGTCGTCCGACCGCCGCGGCCGCTCGGTTCCGAGGGCATCCTCGGGCGGCCCGTCGTCGCCGGCCGACGGTAGCTCGACGGCGTGACTCATGCCAGCGCTGTCGGCGTGTGCATCACCTTGCGTACCTTGCCACCACCGGTGTACATGTGCACGCCGCACGGCAAGCACGGGTCGAACGAGCGCACCGCGCGCATGATGTCCACGCCCTTGAACTTGTCGGGCCCGTTCTCCTCGAAGATCGGCGTGTTCTGGACCGCGTCCTCGTACGGCCCCGGGGTGCCGTAGACATCGCGCGGGCTTGCGTTCCACGGCGTCGGCGGGTACGGCTGGTAGTTCGCGATCTTGCCGTCGCGGATCACCATGTGGTGGGAGAGGACGCCGCGCGCCGCCTCGTGGAAGCCGCAGCTGACCGCGTTGTCGGGCACGGTGAAGCTGTTCCAGCTCTTGGTGCGGCCGGCCTGCACCTCCTTCATCGCTCGCTCGAGGCAGTGCAGCGCGATCAGTGCGCTGTAGGCCTGATGGTAGGAACGGGCACGGTCGCGCTCGATCGCGTTGGACTTCTCCGGCACGTTCCACTCGAGCTCCATCTCCGGCATGTTCGGCGAGCGCGGCAGCACCATCTGGATCGAGTGACCCGTGGCCTTGGCGTAGCCGAAGTCGACCAGCCCCGCCTTGGCCGTGCACCACTGGCGCGCGAATGGCCCTCCGCCGGTGTCGCAGCATACGTGCGTATCAGTCCGCTTGTCATAGATGCGCGGCGACACGACCCAGGTGTACTTCTCGGTGAAGTCGCGCTTCTGTGGCCGCGGCAGCGTCACCTTGTTCCATGGGTGGTTCTTGTCGACCGGGTTGCCGAGCGGATCCTCGGTCACGAACGTCGGCTCGTGCTCCCACGAGTCGAAGTACGAGGAGCCCAGCAGGATCCGGATCATCAGGTTGATCTCGACCAGGTCGGTCGAGATCAGCTCGCCGCCGATCGCGACGCCCGGCGTGATGTAGCGGTGACGGCCCCAGTCGGTCATGTGGCGGTAGTCATAGTCGACGTAGTCGGGATCGTCGAACGAGCCCCAGTTGACGAGGTTCGTCTCCCGGAAGCCGACCATGTCGTATCCGGGAAGCTCCTGCAGGAAGAAGTCGTACAGGTCGTCGTGCATCGGCACGCTGCGCTTGACGTAGTCGAAGTAGCGCATCAGCCGCACGTAGTAGTCGGTGCAGGTTTGGTGAGTGATGTCGGCGCTGCAGCCACCCGGCATGATCGTCGACGGATGCGTGTGCCTGCCGCCGAACAGGCAGTACATCTCGCGCGTGTAGCGAGCCACCTGGAGCGTCTCTAGATAGAACTCCCCGGTGAACGGGTTCAGCGCTCGCATGATGTCCGCGATCGTCCGGTATCCGTGGATGTCGCTGCCCGGTGCGGGCGTCTGCTGCGCCTTCTCCAGCAGCGACGGGTTCGTCTCCTTGACCATCTGCTCGCAGAAGTCCACGTTCGCCATGCAGTCATTGAAGATCGCGTGGTCGAAGATGTAGTCGGCTGTCTCCGCCAGGTTGAACGCGAGGTCGCCGAGCGGCGGCGGCTTGACGCCGTACGCCATGTTCTGGTTCAGGCATGAGCAGGTGCAGTGATTGTCCCCGCAGATACCGCAGATCCGGCTGGTGATGAAGTGCGCGTCACGCGGATCGATGCCCTTCATGAAGATGTCGAAGCCACGGAAGATCATCGATGTGCTGTAGCACTTCAGCACCTGCTGATTGGTGAAATCGATCTCGGTGTGAATCCCGAGGCTGCCCACGATCCGCGTGATCGGGTCCCACGACATCTCCTTGACGACAACCTTCTGGGAAGTGTCCACTGCCATCTTCGTATCTCCTCACTCCTGGTCAGCACTCGGGTCGTTGTCAGCTGGTCACCGTCGCCTGGGGCGGCTTACCACCGCTTCGTGTAGCCGCTGGTCAGCATACGTCCGCGGCGGCGCCAGTCGGGCTCGACGTCGAACTGGCGCCTGATGTGGCGGTGGCGCATCGTCCGCACGATCGGTCCGTAGCTGAACTTCATGATGTTGGCCGCCCAGCCGCCCCACTTGTCCTCGTCCATGAACGGCATGAACTTGTCGGGGAAGCCGGGCATCGTGCACGCCATGCAGATGCCACCGACGTTGGGGCAGCCGCCGATCCCGTTGACCCAGCCGCGCACGGGTACGTTGCACTTGACGACCGGGCCCTTGCAGCCGAGCTTGACCAGACACCGATGATCGGAGCCGTACTCGGTGGCGAACTGGCCCTGCTCGGTGAAGCCGGCGCGGTTGCAGCCCTCGCGGACGGTGCGTCCGAACAGCCACTTCGGGCGCAGCGCCTCGTCCAGCTCGGGTGCCGGCGCGAGCCCCGCCAGGTGCAGCGCCAGATACAGCAGCACCTCAGTCATGTTGTCGGGCTGCGCCGGGCAACCGGGTATGCAGACGATCGGCAGGCCGGCCTTCGAGCGCCAGCTCCAGCCGAGATAGTCGGGCACCCCCATCGCGCCGGTCGGGTTGTTCTTCATCGCCGGAATCCCGCCATAGGTGGCGCAGGTGCCAATCGCAACGACCGCCGCCGCCTTCGGCGCGAGCCGATCCATCCACTCGTTCATCGTGATCGGCTGACCGTTCTCGGGGTTGACCGCGAACCCGGTCCAGTGCCCCTCGCCGTTGATCTCCTCGTTGCCGAGCGAGCCCTCGATGCACAGCACGAACGGGTCGAGCTTGCCCTGCTCGGCGTCGAACCACGCCTGCGCGTACTCCTGACCGACCGCGTAGTCGACCACCTGGTTGTGGACGACCACCTTCGGCATTCCCGGGATCGCCTGCAGGATGATGTCCTCGAGGCTCGGGTTGGTCGCCGAAGTCATCGCCACCGAGTCGCCTTCGCAACTGAGCCCGGTGGTCATCCACAGGACGTGGGCCGTCACTTCCTCGGTCCGCTTGTGATCTGCATAGACGTCGGTCGCCATCCGATCTCCTCTCTGCCTTGCTTCAACAGATCCGCGGTAGCGGATCCCCGACCAGCTGATCCATCACCCGCCTGCCACCAAAGCTCGTCTGCACCAGCACCATCCCCGGCGGCTCTGTTCGCACCTCGCCGATCTCGGCGGCCTGCTCGCAGCCGGGCACGGACTTCAGCGCTGCCAGCGCCGCCGGCGCGGCGTCGGGCGCGACGAATGCGACGAGCTTGCCTTCGTTGGCCACATACATCGGATCGATCCCGAGGATCTCGGCGGCACCCGCGACGGCGGGCTTGACCGGCACGTCGCCTTCGCGGACGAGCATCGCCACCGACGAGGCGCGCGCCAGCTCGTTGAGGACCGAGGCGACGCCACCGCGGGTCGCGTCGCGCATGCAGCGCAGGCTCGGCCCGACGGCATCGAGCAGCGCGTCCACCGCCGGCCACAGCGAGCAGGTATCGGATTCGACATCCGCATCGAGCTCGAACTCGCCGCGCGCGAGCATGATCGCCGTGCCGTGCTCGCCGACCTCGCCGGACAGCAGGATCCGGTCGCCCGGACACAGTGCCGCCGGCGACAGCGTCGCCCGCGCATCGCGCCGGCCGAGCCCAGTGGTGCAGACGTACATGCCGTCGGCGTGACCGCGTTCGACGACCTTCGTGTCACCGGCGACGATCTGCACGCCGGCGGCGCGTGCGGCCGCCGCGATCGCCTCGACCTCGGCGGTCAGCACGTCCGGCTCAAGGCCCTCCTCGAGCACCAGCGACAGGGTCATCGCCAGCGGCCTTGCGCCCGATACCGACAGGTCGTTGATCGTCCCGTGGACCGCGAGCTCGCCGATCGAGCCACCCGGGAACCGCAGCGGCTTGACCACATAGGAGTCGGTCGTGATCGCAAGCTCGAGCCCGTCGACCGCCACCGCACCCGCGTCCGCCAGCTCGGCGAGCTGACTCGCGACCGACGCCTCACCTGCGAACGCCGGCACCAGCAGCCCCTCGATCAGCGAGCCGGTCGCCTTGCCGCCCGCGCCGTGAGCCATCGTGATCGGCTCTCGCCGAAACTTCGCTCGCTTGCCGCGCGCGGTCTCGATGATCCCGAGGATCCGCTGCTCGCGCTCCGAGATCGGGGGGCTCGGCGCCGGCACTACACGACCTCGCGCTCGCGCGCGAAGCGACCGAAGTTGTAATAAGCGGCGCACGCACCCTCGGAGGAGACCATGCACGTGCCGATCGGTCGCTCCGGCGTGCAGGCGGTCCCGAACACCTTGCACTCCCACGGCTTGATCACGCCCTTGAGCACCTCGCCGCACTGACACGCCTTGGGGTCAGCCACCCGCAGCCCAGGGACGCTGAAGCGCCGCTCGGCGTCGAGCTCGGCGTAGGCATCGGACAGCTTCAGGCCGCTGTGGGAGATGAATCCGAGCCCGCGCCACTCGAAGTGCGGCCGTAGCTCGAAGACCTCGGACATCACCTCGAGCGCCCGCAGGTTGCCTTCCCACGGGACCACGCGCTTGTACTGGTTCTCGACCGCGCGCCGGCCACTCGAGAGCTGGCGCAGGATCATCACGATCGCCTGCAGGATGTCGAGCGGCTCAAAGCCGGCGATCACGACGGGCTTGCGGTAGTCGTCGGGGATGAACTGGAATGGGCGGGCGCCGACGATCGTCGACACGTGCCCGGGGCCGATGAACCCGTCGAGCCGCAGGTCGGGCGACTCGAGCAGCGCCCGGATCGGCGGCACGATCGTCACGTGGCTGCACATCACCGAGAAGTTCTCGATCCGCTCGAGCCGCGCCCGCTTCAGCGTCAGCGCGGTCGACGGCGCGGTCGTCTCGAATCCGATCGCGAAGAACACGACCTCCCGATCGGGGTTCTGCTTGGCGATCCGCAGTGCGTCGAGCGGCGAGTACACCATCCGCACGTCGGCACCGGCGGCCTTGGCATCGAGCAGGCTGCCGTCGGAGCCCGGCACCCGCATCATGTCGCCGAAGCACGTGAAGATCACGTCCTCGTTGCGGGCGAGCGCGATCCCGTCGTCGACGCGACCCATCGGGATCACGCACACCGGACACCCCGGTCCGTGAACGAGCTCGACGTTGGCGGGCAGCAGATCGTCGACGCCGTACTTGTAGATCGCGTGCGTGTGGCCGCCGCACACCTCCATCAACTTGTAGTGGCGGCCGGGCTCGACCAATGACAGGATCTCGCCGGCCAGCGCGCGGCCGAGCTCGGCGTCACGGAACTCGTCGACGAACTTCATGAGATCCGCTCGGCCGGCAGCTCGGCAATCGCCGTCCCGGCGTGTACGAGCACCCGGTCGCCGGCTGCGACCGATCCGACGAGCGCGGTCTCGACTGTCTGGTGAACGCCGTCGGCGTCGCAGCACAGCGCCAGCGCGCGCGCCTCGTCCACTCGCAGCACGGTCATCGGATCGCCGGCGTCGCCACAGGTGATGCAGTGCTCGGAGCTGCAGCTGAAGTCCGGATCGGGCCCGACGCTCATTCGATCACGCTCGCCTTCAGCTCCTCGAGCTCGCGCTCGTAGTCGGCACCCATCCGCTCGAGCAGGTCCCGGGTCGCTCGGGCCTCCTGCTCGTCGACCCGCGAGATCGCGAAGCCGACGTGGATCAGCACCCAGTCGCCAACGCCCACGGATTCATCCTCCGCGTCCAGCAGACCGATGTTGACATTGCGCCTGACGCCGGCGACATCGACCTTGGCGAGCCTGTGCTCCGCGTCCACGATCTCCAGGATCTGGCCGGGAATGGCGAGACACATTGCGGCAAGCGCTCCTCTCACTCAGGGACAGCGGCGTGGTCAACGACGGCCTCGCTGGCGGGCCCGATGTGGAAACCCCGCAGGTTTACCACGATTGCCAGAGCCGCAAGGACGGCTGGTAACCCGCCTGACAGCGCAACGCAGCGGGCCCCGGGGAGCGCTCGCGTGTCTCCCCGCCGCGTGGTCGCTCGGCGTACACTGGCGCCCCGAGGCGATCAGGCACACCGCCGCAGGAGAGGTCCGAGATGCCGAGCGAACGCGGACGCGCGTACGCGCCGAGTCCTTCACCGCTGCCCGTCAACGGGGGCCCTGCCCGCCGGCCGGGGTCGCCGTCGCTGTACGCCTACGTGCTCGACCTCGATGACGACCTCGCGCAGGAGCTGGAGGTGCGGATGCGGTTCTCCGCGCATCAGCATGCGACGGCACGGCTGCTCGATGCGTACACGGGCGCGTGCGAGCTCGAATCCTGGCTGGGCGCGGTCGGCACCGGCCCCGGCCTGCTGCTCGTCAGCGGGCTGCTGCTGGTCTCGACCCGCGTCGCCGATCGGATCACGACCGAGCTGCTCGGCAGCGGCGATCTGTTGCAGCCCCTCGCTCCGGGTCCCGACGAGATCGTCGACCTGAGCGAGCAGTGGCACGCGCTGCAGGACACGCGGCTGGCGCTGCTTGACACGGGTTTCGCCGAGCGCGTCCGTCCCTGGCCACAGATCCTCGGTGCGCTGTTCCGGCGGGCAGAGCGACGCCGGACGGATCTTGGCGTGCTCCGAACGATCGCCTGCCAACCGAAGCTGGAGGTGCGGCTGGTGCTGCTGCTGTGGCATCTCGCGGCTCGCTGGGGACGGGTCGAGCACGGCGGCATTCATCTGACGCTGCCGCTCACCCACCGGCTGCTCGGCCAGCTGGCCGGCGCCGAGCGACCGTCGATCTCGCATGCGCTCGGACGTTTGTCCCAGGCAGGGATCATCACCGGCGCCGCCGGCGACTGGCATCTACGCGGCACCCTTGATGCCCACCTCGAGGCGCTGGTCGAACGCACAGCGCACCTGTCAGGGCCAATCCCGGCACATCTCGCCGGCGTCGCGCCGCCACCCTCGCCCAGCCGGAGGAGCGCCGAGGCGTGAGCCCGCGGCCACCTGCGACAGAGCTGGGCCCGCCCGATCGCCGGCCGATCAGCATCCTCTGGGCCACCAGCGGCCTCGGCTGCGACGGCGACTCGATCGCGATGACCTCTGCGACCAACCCGAGCCTCGAGGACCTGCTCCGCGGCTGCCTGCCAGGGATGCCGCCGCTGATCCTCCACAACCCCGTGCTGGCGTATGAGAACGGCGAAGAGTTCATGCGCGCCTGGCACGACGCCGCCAGCGGACGGCTCGACCCGTTCGTGCTGGTGCTCGAGGGCTCGATCCCAAACGAGGACTTCAGCGGCGACGGCCACTGGGCCGCGCTCGGCACCGACCCAGAGACCGGGCAGCCGATCCCGACGAACACGTGGATCGACCGGCTGGCGCCACGGGCCGCCGCCGTGCTCGCGCTTGGCACGTGCGCCGCCTACGGAGGCATCCCGGCGATGCGCGGCAACCCGACCGGCGCGATGGGTCTGTGCGATTACCTCGGCTGGCACTGGACCTCACGGCTGGGGATCCCGATCGTCAACCTCCCCGGCTGCCCCGTACAGCCCGACAACATCACCGAAACGCTGCTATGCCTCGTGCTGCAAGTCGCGGGCATCGGCCCGCCACTGGAGCTCGACGAGCAGCGGCGGCCACGTCGGATCTTCGGCCGCACCGTGCACGAGACATGCAACCGCGCGGGAATGGCCGAGCAGGGACAGTTCGCGAAGGATCACGGCGACGACCGCTGTCTGGTCAAGCTCGGCTGCAAAGGCCCGGTCGTGAAGTGCAACGTACCGATCCGCGGCTGGTCGGGCGGGATCGGCGGCTGCCCCAACGTCGGTGGCATCTGCATGGCCTGCACGATGCCCGGCTTCCCCGACAAGTACATGCCGTTGATGAAGCCAGACGCGGCCGCCCGGCTATACGCGCACACCGCCCGCTACGCCCACGGGCCGCTGATCCGCTATCTGCGTGAGCGCCGCATCCGCCGCACATTCGACGTCGAGCCGAGCTGGCGGCGGCGCACCACGGCGCCGCCAGCTTGAGTGGACGCGCGGTCCGAGCAGCTGTCGCACAGACCGACGATCGCGAAGTGCGTGAACCGCGGCGTGTAGCCGAACCGCTCGTGGATCTGCTCGCGCACCGCGTCGAGCTCCGCCGGTGCGACCGCCGTCACCCTCGTGCAGCGCTCGCAGTACAGGTACTCGGCCTCCTCGCGGCCGGCCAATGCATACAGGCCGGGGCCGTGGCCGAGGTGGAGGTGCCGGACCAGCCCGTGGCGTTCGAGCACCTCCAGGTTCCGGTAGACCGACGACTCCTCCAGCCTTAGCGAGCTGATCAGCTGCGCCGCCGACACGGGATCGTTGGCCGCGAACAGCGCGTCGATGATCAGCCGACGCGCGGTCGAGATTCGCAGCCCCGATGCCCGCAGCTCACGGACCGCCGCGGCGGGATCATCGACGGCGAGCGGCTCGACATCCGGGGCGGCGGTCATCGTCCGCCCATTGTCCCACCCTGCGCGGGCCGGTCAAACGACCCGCTCGACGCGCTCGCGCGAGGTGACCTCGCCCTCGCCGGTCGCCAGCCGGGCGGTCCATCGCCGCTCGATGTGACCGAGCTTCCAGAAGGCAAGCGCCGCGGTCCAGCAGACGAGGAACATGCCGACGATCACGAACCCCGCCTCGTTGATGTCGAACCGAGCCGCCCACCCCCAGAGGCCACCATGCAGGCCCCGGAGCTCGGTCGGCAGCAGGCCGAGCACCTCGATCGTGCCGATGAAGAAGCAGATCGACACGGATAGCCCGGTGATCGCGAGGTTGTAGTAGACCTTCCTGACGGGATTGAAGAACGCCCAGCTGTAGGCAAAGTTCATGAAGATCCCGTCGAGCGTGTCCATCAGGCTCATGCCGGCCGTGAACAGGATCGGCAGGCACAGGATCGCGTAGAACGGCAGGTGTTGGGTCGCGAGCAACGCGGTCGTCGCCAGCAGCGCGACCTCGGTGGCGGTGTCGAACCCCATGCCGAAGACGACGCCAACCGGGTACATCTGCCACTCGCGCGTGATCGTCCGCATCCACCGCCCGAAGAAGCGATACATCAAGCCGCGGCTCTGGAGCTGCCGCTCGAGCTCGGCCTCGTCGTAGGCGCCGCGCCGCATCGACACGAACACGCGTGCGATGCCGGCCAGGATCACCACGTTCAGGAAGCCGATCAGGTAGAGGAAGCTGGCCGACACGACCGTCCCGAAGACGCCGCCGAACTGCTCGAGGCTCGAGTGCGAGTTCGACACGGCCCCATACACTGCGCGCTCCGCGAACACGATCCCGACGCCGATCGCAACCACGATCGTCGAGTGGCCGAGCGAGAAGAAGTAGCCGATGCTGAGCGGGCGCTTGCCCTCGTTCATCAGCTTGCGGGTGGTGTTGTCGATCGCCGAGATGTGGTCGGCGTCGAACGCGTGCCGCAGGCCGAGCGAGTACGCGAGCCCAGCGACGCCGATCCCGAGCCCCCGGTAGTGGGAGGGCACGACAAACAGGATGAACACCGCGAACCCGGCTACGTGCAGAGCCAGGATCGTCGCGAACATCAGCGCTGCACGTGCTCGCTCCTGCGGTGACAGCGCGCTCACGACCGCGCGCAGATAGCTGAAGCTTCCGGATCGCCTCATCGCGCGACGGAGCCTAAGCGCAGGGTTCGTTAACGCAAGCTACTTGTAATTTCAAGCACCTCGTCACTGTTGCGCGGCGTCGCCTTGGGCCTGTCGATCGTCGCGAACGCGGCGTTCGCGCGATATCTGCGGAGCGCGAGCGACTACGGCGGCGGCGGGTGGCGGGCGGCGGCGCCTCGTCCTCGAGCCGCCGCCGCCCGCCGAAGAGCGCTTCCTGAGCTGACCTGTGGATGCAAATCGCGCTATAGACCAACTTCCATCCACAGATGTCGAGATTGCCACGGCTACCCGGCCGCGCTCGAGCACGACGATCAGGTCCGCCATCCGCACGGTCGAGAAGCGGTGCGAAGCCAACAGCGTGATCGCACCGCTTGCGCGGGCGGCGGCGCGAGCGGCCAGGTAGCGCTCGAACAGCGCCGCCTACTCGTTCGGGCTTCTCAGCAGCAGCAGGTTCAGCCCAGGCTCGCCGATCACGCTGTGCCCGACCGAGTGCTCGTACCAGGCGGCGACGCCGCTGCGGGCGCGGGTGACGAGGATGATCAGGTCGGTGGAGCGCTCGTGGGCGCAGTCGATGATCGCGTCGTCGGGGTCTTTGAGGCTGACGATCATCTCGGTCGGGATGTGCTCGTCGCAGAGGCGGTCTCTGAGCTCGGCCAGGTGCTGGCGCGCGGCCTCCTGGGTTTTCTCGGAGAGCTCGAGCGCGGTGTTGGGCAGCATCCGTGCCGGCAGTCCGGTGACGCCGGCGTCGACCGCGTGCAGCAGCGTCACGGCGGCGTCGAATCCCTTCGCCAGCGTCAGCAGGTCCTCCATCGTCGCCGTCAAGTCGTGGCGGAAGTCGACGGGCACGAGGATGTGGTCGATGTCCATCGGCAGGTCAGGCGAGGCCCCCGGCGTTCGCAGCAGGATCGGCGGGCCACCGCCTTGCAGCGCACGTTGCGCGACCGGGCCGAGAAAGCGGTCGCGCAGCGTCTGCCGGCCGTGGGCGCACATCGCCACCAAGCCGGTGTCGAACCGCTCCGCCAGCTGCGCGATCGCCTGAGCGACGTCCGTGTCCTGGGGCTCGGTGACGTGAACCTCGGCATCCAGGCCATCCTCCAGGCAGAGGTTGCGTTGCTGCTCGAGGTAGTGCTGCGCGGCCGCAGTCGAGCCGAGATGCGGCTGGCCGTGCACCTCCTCGGGTGGGTCCTCCTCGACCGCGTGGACGAGCACGAGCATGCTGCCGAGGTGTCGCGCAAGCGCTTTCGCGGCGGGCAGGCTCGCCTCCGCCAGGCGCGAGCCGTCCAACGGCACGAGCACGCGCTCGAACGTGCGCTCAAGGCTGGTCATCGATCATCACTTCGCACGGCTGTGGGCTGCCACAACTGCATATCAGAACAGCGGCGCAATCGTGGTGTACAGCAGATCGAAGTTCAGCGCGACGATGATCCCGGTCACGATCGTGATCGTCGCGGTCGTCAGCCGGCTGTTGACCATCTCCCCCATCACCGCCCGCTGGCGCGTGACCAGGATCAGCGGAACCAGCGCGAAAGGGATCCCGAACGACAGCACGACCTGCGAGTAGACCAGCGCATTCGTCGTGTTGACCGCCAGCCCGAGCACCAGCAGCGACGGGATCATCGTGAACAGGCGGCGGATGAACAGCGAGATCTTCCAGTCCATGAACCCGGCCATCACGATCTGACCGGCGTATGTGCCGACGCTGGACGATGACAGCCCTGAGGCGATCAGCGCGATCCCGAACGCCAGCGCGACGCCACCGCCGACCATGCTTGCCATGTGCGCGTGGATCGGCCCGAGATCGTCGACGCCGGTCAGGCCGGAGCGGTGGAACAGCGCTGCCGCGATGCACAGCATCGACAGGTTGACGAAGCCCGCGAGGCCGAGCCCGACGAGCACATCGAGGCGGTCGTAGTGCAGCAGCGTGCGGCCCTCCTGCGGATTCGCCGGGCGGATGCGGTTCTTCTGCAGGGCAGAGTGCAGGTAGACCACGTGGGGCATCACGGTCGCGCCGATGATCGCGACCGCGAGGTGGATCGTGTCGCCGCCGGCCAGCCTCGGAACCAGCCCGCGCGCGATGCCGCCGTACGACTCCCGGCCGATCGCGAAGAAGTCGACGATGAACCCGAGCGCGACGAGCAGCAGCAGCGCGATGATCGCGAGCTCGAACTTGCGGTAGCCGCGCTGCTCGAGTCCGAGCACGATGAAGGCGACGATGCCGGTGACGATGCCCGCGGGGAACAGCGGAATGCCGAACACGAGGTTCAGCCCGATCGCGGCGCCGGTGAACTCCGCCAGGTCGGTGGACATCGCGATCACCTCCGCCTGGATCCACAGGAACGCGTTGGCCTTCCGCGGGAACAGCTCGTGACACAGCTCCGGCAGGCTCTTGGCCGTGAACAGGCCAAGCTTCGAGGTCAGGTACTGGACCAGCATCGCCATCAGGTTGGCCATCACGATCACCCACACCAGCAGGTAGCCGTGCTCCGCCCCGGCCTGGAAGTTCGAGGCGAAGTTGCCGGGGTCGACGTACGCGACCGAAGCGACGAACGCGGGGCCGAGGATCGCGATTGGACCGCGCAGCCGGCCGCGCGAGAGAATCCGGCTGAGCTCGCTCTGCTCGTCAGCGAGAAGCGGCTCGGCTCCGATCGCCGGCTCGCCACGCCCCTGCTCGGCGGCGGCAGCGCGCCGTCCGCGGCGCGGTCCGCGCTGCACTGCGGCGGGTGTCTCAGTCGTCTTCAGCAAGCTGCGCTTGGACCCAGACATCGTCGATGACCTCGATGACCTTTCGCTTCGGGCGCAGCGCACCCCGATCGCACGTGCGGAGGTCGCCAGCGCCGATCCGGCTGCGCAATCGCAGCGAGCCTCCTCGCTGCTCCTCAGCGTACCCGCTGGCGTGCCGATCAACAGGATTCCAGGTCACGGCAGTGTCACCGGTCGCAGGCAGGCGCCTCACCCAAGGCCGCGAACGAACGAGTACACGGTCATCGCGATCAGCACGAGCACGATCGCCCGCAGCGTCCACAGGGCGACCCAGGCAGTTCCGCTCAGCTCGCGCCGCGGGAACGGAGGGGGACGCTCAGGCGGAGGCACGGCTCAAACGCTCCGGACGAACGCCGACACGACGTCTGCGAGCACGCATCCGCAGATGATCGTCGTCATCACAATCCCGGTGGCGGTCGTGATCCAGCCGCTGGCGTGGTCGCCCATCACCTCGCGATCGGCCGACAGCATGAACAGGAACACCAGCGCGGGCGGGATCAGCACGACGGCGATCACGTTGGCGTTCAGCACGATCGACAGCAGCGGCGCACCCGGGATCAGCGTGACGAGCGCCGCCGCCAGCGCGAGCACGACCATCAGCAGACGGAAGCGCGCCGATCGCGCCGCCGAGGCGCTGAAGCCCACCCCCCATCCGAAGATGCGGCCCTCGACCACGTAGGCGGTGCTCGCGGAGATCGTCAGCATCGCCAGCGCGCCGGACTCGATCAGCCCGAGCGCAAACAGCGCGGCGGGCAGATGGCCGACCACGGGCGCGAGCGCCTGCGCATAGGCGGCGCCCCCCTGGGCACGCACGACCACGTGATGCC
This sequence comes from Solirubrobacteraceae bacterium, assembly GCA_030038955.1. GTDB lineage: Bacteria > Actinomycetota > Thermoleophilia > Solirubrobacterales > Solirubrobacteraceae > Palsa-465. The sequence goes on along the minus strand of JASHQV010000303.1, from coordinate 7,228 downwards.
GGTGGAGCGCGGCCGCGGCGACCACAGTCGCGCAGGCCGCGACGGCCGCGACGCAGCCGCCGAGCAGCGCGTCGACGCTCAGCCCGCGCGATGGCCTGGTGGTCGTCGTCGACCGCTCCCGAGCCTGATCGGAGATCGCATCCGCCTCGAAGAACAGCACCCACGGCGTCAGCGTCGCGCCTGCATCCGAGGCCAGTAGCAGCAGCAGGTTGCCGGTCGAGCCGCCCGGGAACGGCCGCCACAGCGCGAGCGCACGTGCCACCGCTGCGCCATCGGGATGCGACAGCAGCGCGGCGGGGACGAAGATCAGGTTGAAGGCGCCGAGTGCGAGCGCGATCCGCTGCCAGCGCGTGAAGCTCGAGGTCAACGAGGTGATCGCGACCAGCGACACCGCGGCCGCCGCCGCCACCCACGGCGCAACTCCGAAGTACGTGAGGCCGATGCGAATCGCCACCACCTCGGTGATCAGCGTGAGCACGTTGATCAGCGCCAGGTCGGTCGCGGCGATCCACCCCCACAGCGCACCGAACCGCTCGGACACGAGCATCCCGAAGCCACGCCGGGTGACCTTGCCGACACGGATCGCGACGGTCTCGGCGAAGATCGCGGCAGCAAACGTGACGACGATGAACGGCAGGAAGGCGCCGACGCCGAAGCTCGCGCCGGTAGCTGCGTACGAGAGCATGCTCGGCCCGTCGTTCTCCCCCAGCAACCCAAGCGTTCCCGGCCCGATCGCGAGCAGCACGGCGGCCCAGAGCGCCGGTCGGCCTCGAAGCCGGCTCACGGATCACCCATCACGCGGCCGAAGGTACCATCGCGCCGTGACGAGCGACCAGCGAGTGTGTGATCGGTCGCCACTGGCCGTGACGGACGTTCACGCTCCGTGACGGGCTGCTGCCGGCAACGGTCGTGCCCGCCGCCGTGGTGATCGGCACCAGCGCAACGCGCCGCTCAGCGATCCCGGTGGCGTAGCTGCCGAGGCAGCAGGAACGGCACGGTGGTGACGACGATCCGGGGCCGGTGCGCGAGGCTCCGTCGCAGTCGGCTCGCGATCCCACCGTGCAGCAGCCGCTGCCAGGCACGGGCCGGCACCAGCTCTGGCAGGATCACGCTGATCGTCATGTCCGGCCGCTGGCTGTGCAGCGCCTCGATGTAGCGCGCCAGGGGCACGACGATCGCCCGGTAGGGAGACACCACCACCTCCAGCGGCAGGTGGTCACCCCAGGCTCGCCAGTACTGCTCGAACCGTCCCGCTTCGGCATCGTCCGGGCTGATGTGCACGGCGAGGACGGGCTGTCCCAGGGAGGCTGCGTAGGCGAGCGTGCGCATCGTCGGACGGTCGAGTGCCGCGACCGGCACCAGGGCGAGGTTGCGAACCTCCTCGGGGCTCTCCTCCACCTCCGGTACGGGAGACTCGTCGGCGCCGGATGCCGCACCAGGCCCGCGGGCGCCGGCGTTGGCGTTGGCGTTGGCGTCGGATGCTGCCCTGAACGCGTCTGCGGCGGCGCCGGCTGGGCGACGGGGGCTCAGCCGGCGCCGCCGGTCGTGCAAGTCCGAGGAGTCGTCGATCGGACGCAGCGCCACCGCCTCTCCCACCATCTCGTAGTAGCCGTGGATCTGCTTGAACAGGAACATCAGCGCCGGCACGGCCAGCACCACGATCCAGGCGCCGTGCACGAACTTGGTCACACCGCTGACGACCAGCACCGCGCCTGACATCACGCAGCCGACCGCGTTGAAGGCCGTGCTCCGGCGCCAGTGCGGACCGCGCAGGCGCCACCAGTGAACGACCATCCCGGCCTGGGACAGCGAGAACGCGAGGAACACACCAACCGCGTACAGCGGGATCAGCGCCTCCGTGTTCCCGCGCAGGCCCACGTACGTGACGGCGGCGAGCACGGCCAGCGCGATGATCCCGTTGTAGAACGCCAGCCGGTCCCCCATCCGCAGGAAGATCATCGGCGCGCGTCGATCCCTCGCCATGAAGTAGAGCAAGCGGGGGAAGTCGTTGAACGCGGTGTTCGCAGCGAGCAGCAGGATCAGCGCCGTGGCCACCTGCACGTAGCCGTACAGCACGCCGTGACCGACGCTGGCGTGGGCGATCTGCGAGAGCACCGTCTGGCGACTCAGCGGGACGATCCCGTCGAAGTGGATCAGCACGACGATGCCGGCGAACAAGCTGACCAGCAGCGCGATCATCCACGTCAAGGTGGCTCTGGCGTTGCGCCATTCGGGTGGCTTGAACGCCGGGATCGCGTTCGAGATCGCCTCGATTCCGGTCATCGCCGTGGCTCCCGAAGCGAACGCCCGCAGGATCAGGAAGGTTCCGAGGGTCGCGGTTACCCGCAGCGGCGGCGGCGCCACCGGCACAAAGCCGCGACCGGCGAGCCGGGCGAGTCCGGTGGCCACGATCAGCGCGATCGCCACGAGAAACGCATACGTGGGCCACGCGAAGATCGACCCGGCCTCCCGAACCCCGCGCAGGTTGCCGACCAGCAGCAGCGCGATCACGCCCACCCCGAGCGGGACGGTCAGCGACTGCAGGCTTGGAGCCGCAGAGGTGACCGCGGCGATGCCCGCCGCCACCGACACCGAGACCGTCAGCACGTAGTCGATCATCAGTCCGGCGGCCGCCAGCAAGCCGGGGATCTCGCCGAGGTTGTCGCTGGCGACGATGTACGAACCGCCGCCCCCGGGGTATGCCCGAACCGTCTGTCGGTAGGAGAGGCCGACCGCGACCATCAGGAACGCGATTGCCGCGGCGATCGGCAGGGTCGCGCCAAGCGCGCTGGTTCCCGCCGCGGCGAGAGCCACCAGCATCGCCTGGGGGCCGTAGGCGACCGACGACAGCGCGTCGGAGGAGAGGATCGGAAGCGCGATCAGCTTGCGCATGCGCTCGTGTGTCACCGCCGCCGTCCGCAGCGGTGCTCCGAGGGCGGCGCGTCGACATGCCAGCAGCAGCCGCCCTGCCCGCGTGTCGGGTTCGAGCACGTCCTCGGTGGCGATCAGCTCGCCACGCCGGTCGCTCGGCGCAAACCCGACGTGCGTGAAGCGCCCGCCCCCGCGGCGGGGAGGGGCCGCCACGAGGTCGGTGCGCACCGGGAGCGCGCGGCGCCAGGTGGCGGGTCCGCCGACGGCGCGGCGCCAGTGTCCGCCGACCTGACGCAGCAGACCGAGCTGCTCGGCGGTCAGGCGCGGGTACAGCGCAGCCGGGTCGAAGCCATACTGACGAGAGCCCGTCTCGGCGTCCGGCGGCCGCGGCGCGCTCATGACGCCGCGAGTCAGGCTTCCGGCAGCGGCACGATCAGCGTCGGGCGCCGGGAATGGTGAACGACGGCGTTGGAGACGCTGCCGAGCAGCGCCGACTGCACGGCCGTGCGGCCGCGGGTGCCGAGCACGATCGCCTCGGCGTCGAGCTCGTCCGCCGCGTCGAGGATCGTCTTCCACACGCTCACGCCGGCGCGCTCCACCCTGGGCTCGACGGCAAAGCCAGCCTGGCGGGCCAGCTCGCAGCCGTCGCGGGTGACCTGCTCGGCCCATTCGCGCGCCGCCGCCTCGAACTCGGCGAGCGACGCGACCGGCCCGGCGCGGGTGCTGAACGAGTCGGCGAGCACCTGGTCCGGCGGGCTCCACACGTGCAGCAGCGTGGCGGGACGATCGCCGACGATCGAATGCGCCATGCCAATTGCGCGCTTGGCGCTGTCAGATCCGTCGTAGCAGATCACGATTGTCATGTCGATCGCTCCTGTCGGTCGGGCGGCACCGGCGGAGCGGCCGGCTGGCCCCCAGGCCGCCGGCCGCAGCTGGTGTACGGGTTCAAGTGGTGTGTGCGACCTCGCTGCCGGCAGCCTCGGCTGCGGTCTGCTGGCCGCTGGCCGTCCGCGTCAGCACGAGCAGCGGGCAGCGGGCGCTGTGGGCGAGCCGCTGTGCGGTACTTCCATACAGCAGCCGCCCGAACGGGCCGTATCCGCGCGAGCCCACGACGAGCAGGTCGACGGTGCCGCTGAAGGCCGACAGCTCCTCGGCTGGGTCGCCGTACACCGCGTGCGGCTCGACGCCGTCGAGCTGACCGATTCGCTCGCGGATCTGTTTGAGCGTCTGCTCGACGCTGCTGCGGTCGGGAAACGCTGGACCGACGTAGTACCGCGCTGGGAAGTACATGACCTCACACGCCGCGAGGCTCGTCGAGCGTTCGGTCGCCAGCTGCTGCGCGAACGCCAGCGCTTGCTTGCTCTCCGGTGACTCGTCGTAGGCAACGCCGATCTTGTGGAGCCCGTCGCTCGCCTGCGCATAGCCGGCGGGGGCGACCGCCACCGGGCAAGGCGCGCCGTTCAGCGAGTGGCGCGTGTCGTCGGTGCTGCGCACTCTGCCGATGTGTCCGCGGCGCGAGGAGCCGACCACCATCAGGTCGGCACCGACGTCCTCGGCCAGCTCATGCAAGCCGCGGCCGGGGCTGGGCGACGCATGCCACCTCAGGGTCGCCTCGATGCCGGCGTCTTCGCGAGCGGACTTCAGCAGCTTGGCGGCGTCCTCCCGCAAGACCTCCTCGTACGCCGAGCTGGACCCGCGCCATGCCAGCGGCTCGCCGACGTACACGTGCGCGAGGATCAGCTCGCTGTCGGCGGCGCGCAACGTCTGGGCGAGCGCGATCGCGTCACGTCCGCCGTCCTCGCCGTCGATGCCGACGATCACCTTCTTGAACATGTTCGTCCCTCCTTCGGTCATCGGCCCACCCTATGAGGCCGAGCTCCCAGAGCCATCCGCTGTCTGCCCCACTTCCGCCTGCGGGTTTTGCGCGTCGCCTGAAGGCTCCGCGACCACCTGCGGGTCCTGCCGGGCCGCCTGAAGGCTGCGCGGCGCCGCCTGAGCGTTCTGCGCGCCGCCGCCTGAGCGTTCTGCGCGCCGCGTGCGGGTGCTGAGCGGGTCACGCGTTGCGCGCGCTGCCTTGGCGACTTGCGTGCCGCGCGGACGACGCCCCTTAGTTAGCCTGCGGATCGACGCCGGCGGCTATTCCGATGCGTCGCCGGCCCACGCCGGCTGCGGCTGACGCGAACTTGCGTCGGACACGTCCGCACCGCTGGCGCGGTCGCCGGCGGCGCGCGTCAGCACGAGCAGCGGGCAGTGCGCGGTGCCGGTCAGGCTCGCGCTGGTGCTGCCGTGCACGAGGCGGCCGATCGGCCCGTATCCACGGGAGCCGACCACGAGCAGGTCGACGGACTCGCTGTAGTGCGCCAGCTCCTCGGATGGATGCCCATAGGAGGCGTGCGGCTCCACCCCGGGCAGCGCGCTGACCCGCTTGCGCGCCGAGTCCACCATCTCGTCGATGAAGTCGACCGACGGCGGCACGCAGGCGGCCGCAAACGTGCAGGTCGACACCTCCACCGCGTCCAGCGCCGACAGGTCCGCCCTCAGGTCGGCCGCCAGCCGGCGGGCGACGGCAAGCGCGTGTGCGCTCTCGGGATCACCGTTGTAGCCGACGCCGATGCGCGAGATTGCCGCCGCGCCGCGCGCGTAACCGGCTGGGGCGATCGCCACCGGACAGGGGATGCCGTTGAGCGCCTCCCTGGTGTCGGCGCCGAGCAGCACGCGGCCGAGCAGCCCACGCCGGGACGACCCGACGACGAGCAGGTCGGCGTTGGCCTGCTCCGCCGCGGCGTGCAGCCCACGACCCGGACTGGTCGCGCCGATCGGACGCAGCGTCGCGTCGACGGCGGTCTCGCGGCGCAGGTTCGTCAGCAGGTCCTGCGCGTGCTGGAGCATGATCGGCTCGTAGATGGGGCTCGATCCGCGCCACGTGGCGGCGGTGTTGGCGTAGACGCAGACCAGCGTGATCGTGGCGTTGGCGCCGGCCAGCCGCCGTGCGAGCTCGATCGCGTCGCGTCCGCCGTCGTGCTCGTCCACGCCGATGATGATCCTGTTGAACATCCGGGCAGTCCTCGCTCGCCTGGTCGGTCAGCTCCTGGCTGCCTCGAGCAGCAGGCGCTGCTCGGCGGCGGCGATCAGGCGACGGGTACGGTCGACGGCGTCGACCGAGACCGAGATCGCGTCGATCCCGGCGCGGACCAGCAGCTCGGCATATTCGGGGTGGATCGACGGCGCCTGGCCGCAGATCGAGGTCTGCAGCCCGGCGGCGTGGGCGCGCGGGATCAGCTGACGCAGGTAGTCGATGACCGCGGGGTCGCGCTCGTCGAAGGTGCCGGCGAGCATCTCCGAGTCGCGGTCGGCTCCGAGCAGCAGCTGCGTGAGGTCGTTCGAGCCGATCGAGATGCCCGCGATCCCCATGTCCGCGTAGCGTTCCAGGTTGAACAGCACCGATGGGACTTCGGCCATCAGCCACAGCTCGAGCCCCGGGCGGTCGAGCAGCCCGGCCGCGGCGATCAGCGCTCGGCAGCGCTCCAGCTCACGGGCCGTTCGGACGAACGGCAGCATCACGTGGAAGTTGCTGTAGCCGGCGTCCCAGACGCGCTTGATCGCCTCCAGCTCGAGCGTGAAGACCTCAGGCTGCTCGGCGTACCGCAGCGCGCCCCGGAAGCCGATCATCGGGTTCGACTCGTGGGGCTCGTAAGCCGCTCCTCCGGCCAGGCCCCTGAACTCGTTCGAGCGGAAGTCGGTCGTTCGGTAGGTGATCGGTCGCGGCGAGAAGCCCGTGGCGAACGTGGTCAGCGCGCTCGCCATGCGCTCGACGAACTCCGCGCCCCTGCCCTCGGCCAGCAGCTTGCGCGGGTGGACTCCGTCGAGTGCCTCGACGATCATCAGCTCGGCTCGCAGGAGGCCGACGCCATCGACTTCGAGCGCGGCGGCGCGCGCCACCTCCGACGGCTCGGACAGGTTGAGCAGCAGTCGCGTGCCGGTGACCGGCGAGAGCGCGGCGGTCGTCACGGCCGCAGCGGCAGTGAGCGCGGTCGGCGTCTGCGGCGGCACCGGGTCGCCGGCGCTCGCCGGCGCACCTGCGCCGGCGCGGACGGTCCCGTCGGTGGCGTTGACCGTGACCGGCTCCCCGTCCCTGAGCGTGCCGGTGGCGTCGACCGTGCCGACCACGCACGGGATCCCCAGCTCGCGCGAGACGATCGCGGCGTGGCAGGTCATTCCGCCCGAGTCGGTGACGATCGCGGCGGCCTTGCGCATCAGCGGAACCCAGTCGGGCGAGGTCATGTGCGTGACCAGGACGTCCCCCGGCTGCAGCGCGCCTGCCTCGTCGAGCGTGCCGAGCAGTCGCACGCTTCCGGCG
>JASHQV010000302.1 GCA_030038955.1 Solirubrobacteraceae bacterium | reverse complement strand
ATGGCACCGCCGTGGCGACGTAGACGGCGCGCCATCCTCCCCCCCAGATCAGCGGGATCAGCGCGAACGGGGCTCGAAGGATCAGCGATCCCTCGTACGCAGGCCCGTGCTGGATGAACGCCAGCAGATGACCATCGAGCAGGTACCGGTAGGCTGGCCACGCCTCCTTGCGGAAGTCGTTGAAACTGCTGAAGTGGGCGCCGGCAGTCGCGACCGCGGCCAGCACCAGCACGAGCACGCCGCTCGACATCGCGGCCAGCGCCGCGTACGGGCGCCAGCTTGGGGAACCCCCCGCGGTCGTCACTGCTGGACTGTCGGTTGCGGCTCGGTCTCTGGTCACGCTCTCTCCTAGATCGGCTCGGAGGCGCTCGGACAGAAGTCGAGCGCCGCTGCGCCGGGACGGCGGAATCTCAAGGATGGCCCCTGGCCGGCCGATAGGCGTCGGGAAATGGGGCGGTTGTTGCCTGCAACTGTGGTCACGCGCGAGGACGCGATCGCTGTCACGGGCGAGCAGGCGACCGCGTTCAGGGGCGAGCAGGCGACCGCGTTCAGAGGCGAGCAGGCGAGCGGCGTCACGCGAGCGCACGCGAGCAGCGTCGCCACGCTGGATCACGTTCGCCTCTCGATCGTGATCCCCTGCCTCAACGAGGCGACCACGATCGGCGAATGTGTCGGCCTCGCGTTCACGGCGCTGGCCGTGGGCGGCATCGCGGGCGAGGTCGTCGTAGTCGACAACGCCTCCGACGACGGCAGCGCCGAGATCGCCGCCGACGCTGGGGCGCGGGTCGTCCGCGAGCCCGAGCGCGGCTACGGCAGCGCCTACCTCGCCGGCCTCGCAGCCAGCCGCGGCGAGTACATCCTGATGGCCGACGCCGACCTCAGCTACGACTTCGCGGAGACGCCACGGTTCCTCGCCGAGCTTGAGGCAGGCGCCGATGTCGTGATCGGCAACCGGATGCACAACATCCGTCCCGGCGCGATGCCGTGGCACCACCGGTACATCGGCAATCCGCTGCTGTCGGGGTTCCTCAACCTGCTATTCCGCACCGGCGTCGACGACGCGCACTGCGGCATGCGCGCGCTGCGCCGCGACGTGCTCGAGCGGCTCGACCTGCGCACAACCGGGATGGAGTTCGCCTCGGAGATGGTGATCCGCGCGGCCAAGGAGAGGCTCGAGATCCGCCAGTTCGACATCGAGTATCGCCCGCGCGGCGGCGAGTCAAAGCTGTCGAGCCTCCGTGACGGCTGGCGCCACCTGCGCTTCCTGCTGGTCCACTCCCCCACCCACCTGTTCATCCTCCCGGGCGCGCTGATGTCCACGATCGGCGGCCTGATCGAGCTGATGGTGCTGGCGCATCTCGCCTTCTTCGGCCGCGACTGGCAGATCCACGCGATGATCGGAGGCGCGCTGCTGACGATCGTCGGCACGCAGGTGATGGCGCTCGGCGTCTTCGCCCACGCCTACGGCACCTACTTCATGGGCGAGCGCGACCGCTGGTTCGACCGCGCCCGCGCGCGCTACAAGCTCGAGCACGGCCTGCTGGCCGGCGGCGCGATCGCGCTGACCGGCGTCGCCGTCGCCACCTGGATCATGATCGAGTGGATCTCGCGCGGCTTCGGCGCCCTCGGCGAAGACAACCTGGCGGTCGTCGCGGCGACCCTGATCATCGTCGGCATCCAGGTGTTCTTCTCCTCGTTCCTGCTGTCGATCCTGGGGCTGCGGCGGCGTGACAACGGCGTCCAGCAGGCGCGTCGCTGGCAAGCGATCGCCTAGGACGAACGGCAAAGCCGGCTGCACTTCTAGGATGCGGCCCAGTGGCTCCGTCGGTCTCGGTTCTAATCGGCATCTACAACAATGCCTCGACGCTGGAGCGCGCGGCCGCTTCGATCCTCGGGCAGACGCTGAAGGACTTGGAGCTGATCCTGATCGACGACGGCTCCACGGATGACTCCGAAGCGAAGGCGCGCGAGCTCGCCGCCTCCGACGCTCGCGTCCACGTCCTGACAATGCCTCGAAACGTCGGCATCTCGGCCAGTCTCAACGATGGTTTGCGCCTCGCTCAGGCGCCGCTAGTAGCGATTCAGGATGCGGACGACTTCTCGGCACCTGAGCGTCTGGCGCGGCAGCAGGAGGTGCTGCATGCCGATCCCGAGGTGGCGGTCGTCGGCTGCCGGATGTGGGAGGTCGATGAACAGTGCCGCCCGCTGCGCCCGCGCACGCGGTTCGCCGCCGGAGAGGTCGGCGCGAGACTGATGGCGTTCAACCCGATCCCGAACGGATCAGCGATGATTCGCCGGGACGTCGCGCTTGCTGCGGGCGGCTATGACTGTCGCTACCGGTATGCGATGGAGTACGACCTCTGGCTACGCCTTGCTGACCGGTGGTCGATCGTTGCTCTCGATCACTCGCTTGCGACGCGTGTGATGCACCCCGACAACGTTGCAGCCACCGCTGAGCGGGATCAGACGGCCGAGGTCATCCTGATCCGTGCGAGGACGTTGCTTCGCAGGCGCACAGTCCGAGGAGCAAGTCGCCTGGTCGTGCCGGCCGTGGCCTGGGCGACACCTCCGCACCTCAAGCGGACGCGAAGGCGTCTGCTCGGCCAGGCGCCCTGAAGTCTCAACCATGGAGCGCTCGCTCGACGAGCGACAGGAGGAGCTCGGCGTTGCGCTCGGCGTTCATCTCTACGGCCGCCACACCTGCCTGACGCTTTAGCGCGGAGACACTTTCACTATCCAGCGCGCTGATCGCCTCGGCTAGCGACCGGGGCTGAAAGCTCTCGGCGACCACGCCGCAGCCGTACCGGTTGACGATCTTCGCCATCTCAGGCGACGGTCCAATCGCCACTGCCAACCTTGCCTGGATGAACTCGAACAGCTTATTCGGAAGCGCGTGCCGAAGATTCGCATTGCGCGGAGGCAGCAGATAGAGCCCGACGTCGTAGCGGTTCAGATGAGCAACGATGTCTCGTTGGGGAACCGGCTCGATGAGACGGACACGCGGCATTCTGCTCACCTTCTGCACGATCTCGTCGTGATACCTGCGAGCGGTCGGAACAAGCATGAGGTCGAGCTCGAACCGATCGTCCAGCTGGTCGACCGTCTCGAGCATCAGCTCGAGATGACGCTGTCGATCGGAAGCGCCGTGATGGATAAGACGTATCGGAGAGCCGACCTCGGATGGTTCGAGCTCAGCCCTTGGAGGGGCGTTCGTGAGGACAACGGGTCTAACGCCGTAGCGGTCTGCGTACGCCGCGGCTACACCGGGAGCGACGGTCGTCATCCCGGCTAAGCCGGGAAGGTACATGCGCAGCAGAGAGTCGACGTACGGACGGATCAGCAGTCGCCACCAGCGTCGATCGGCATGCTCCTCGGGCGCTAGCTCGTGCGCGTCGAACACGACCGGCGCGCTGTTCGCGATCCGTCTAGCAAGCGGCAAAGCGCTCAGATCGTTCGCAATCAGGAGATCCGGCTTGACCGAGGCCAGTCGACTCGCGGCGGCACGGTTTTGAGGGTGGCTCCAGTAGACCTCGTCGTACCTTCCCCGAAGAAGGCGAGTCAGCGATCGTCCCTGGCGCAAGATCTCCTCGACGCGGGATCGGACAGGAAGGCGGAGATCGACAAAGCCGACGGCCGCGGCGGGCGGACCCAGTCCGGCAGCGATTACCTCGTAATGCTGCTCAAGCGCAAGTAGCTGCCGATCGACCCTCGGGTCCCGACCGAGATCCGAGAATGAGATGACCAGGACTTGCTTCAAGCTCGGAAGGCGGGCGGTCGTTTGATTGCGCTCGGATTCATCGAGCAGATCTCAAGTCAACTTGGGCTGTGAGCGAAGATCGGCAAGCCAAAGCTGGACGTTGGTAGCTCGCCAGATCGCGCCGGGATCACGCCAACTGCCGGCACACAAGTCCCGCTCGATCTCGCCTCGAGCCAGCTGAACGTCGTCCCCATTCAGCAGCAGCTCGCCGATGAGCGTACGCGCCGGCTTTTCCTCATACCACTGCCGCTCTGGCGTCTCATACCCAATCTTGTCGCCTCGATCCAAGACCTCATCCGGCACCAGGCCCCGTGCCGCCAGACGGAGCAGACGCTTCGTTACCCCTCGGGCGTAGACCAGGTCCGGTGGCAACGACAACGCAAACGCCGCAACTGCCGGATCGAGGAAGGGCAGCCGCGTCTCAACGCTGTGGTCCATGCTGTCCCTGTCAGCGAATCTGCACAGATTCGGCAGGCTGGTGCGAAAGGTCTGGTTGAGGAGCTCACGCCGCAAGGGAGAGCCAGACGCATTCCAGTCCGGGTTCGGCTGACTCCAATCGGCAGCAGCAAACGCGACTTCACGACCAACGTACGGTGACGCATGTCTTAGCCGATCACGGCGGGCCACCCAGTGGGGCGCTCTGCCAGCTGAGTACGCCACAGCTATCTCCCGGGCAGCTGGCCGGTGTCGCAGGATGGAGGCCAGCGTGTGCCGTGGGCCCTGGCTACGCAGCGCCCACCCTGCGACTCCGGCGTAACCGCCGAACAGCTCGTCTGCTCCCTGGCCATCGAGCAAGACGACCACTCCTGACTCCCGAGCAGCCCGCATCACGCACCATTGCGCATAGATGCTGGTGCTCCCGAAGGGCTCCTCCTGCGCTGCCACGAAGGCGCGAAGATCGTCTAGCAGCGAATCAACGGTCGGCCGGACCGCGTGGTGCTCAGCGATCCGCGCTGACTTCGCCACGGCTGCCGCATACCGCCATTCGTCGCGCTCGAACTCAGTGAACGTAGCGGTAAAGGCATGGCGGCTCGCCTCGGGAGCCAGATCTGCAGCCAGGCTCACGACCACGGATGAGTCAACCCCGCCACTCAGTGACGTTCCGACGGGGACGTCACTACGCAGGCGTACGCGAACCGATGCCCTGAGCAGCTCACGAAGCCGCGCAGCGGCATCGTCGGTCGCTCTCGGCACATCGACGATCGGCGGATCCCAGTAGCGGCGCAGCGACCAAGCGCCCGCCTGCCAGGTGGCGACATGACTTGGGCCGAGCCGCTCCAGATCCCGGAAGAAGGTCGCTGGAAGCGGCGGCATCGTCCCAAGGGCTAGGAAGCGCTGGATGGCATCGCCATCGGGAACGCCGACCGCTCGATCAGCGACACGCAGAGCGCCGACGTTGGAGGCGAATAGGAGGCGATCCTTCCCACGGTGAACGAATAGCGGCTTCTCGGCGAACCGATCGACGGCCAGCGTCATGCGCTGCGTGCGAGCATCCCAGACGGCAAACGCAAAGGCACCGTTGAGACGATCGAGAGCCCTCTCGCCCCATTGCGCCCAGGCGTGGAGGAGCACCTCCGAGTCACCCTCGGTCTGGAAGCGGTGTCCAGCGGTCCTCAGCTCGTCGCGGAGCTCCGGGTAGTTGTAGATCTCCCCGTTGAACACCAGGTGCAGCGGGCCGAGATGCATCGGCTGGTTGGATCGCTCGTGCAGGTCGATGATCGCGAGGCGCCTGAAGGCGAAGCCGATCCCTCCGTCCGACCAAGTGCCCTCTCCATCAGGCCCGCGATGAGTCATCGTCTGGGCCATGCGCTCGAGCATGGCTGGCTCCACCGCTTCAGGGCCGGCGATGCCGGCGATTCCGCACATGGCTCAAGAATACGGTCGGGACGAATGTCCTCAGGTGTGCGAACGCAAGCGTGTCATGATCGTGGCGCCCCTTCCTGCAAGCAGTTGGTAGTCAAGCAGCTCGGAGCGCGTTGGCAGCATCACTATGAGTGAGCGACCCGTGACTCGCCGGTACATGATCGCGGTGACAAGGAAGGTCACAGCATACGATCCGGTGGAGCTGACCGCCGCGCCGGTAGCGCCAAGCAGCGGTATCAGTGTCGCATACATGCCGATCGTAAGCGGTGTCACGATCAAGGCAACGATCAGGATCAGATCAGGACGTCCGCGACCGGTGACGGTCGCCGTCATCGGAGCAGCTAAGGCGAGGAATGCAGCGCCGGGAAGAAGGATCAGCCCGAGACCGACGGCTGCGCTAAACCTGGCACCGTAGATCGGAACGACAAGTACGACAAGCGCTGCAGCCAGAATCGCTGTGAGTAGTGATGTGATTGCGCTGTTGTGACGCAGGCCCTTGATTTCGACGGCATCGAGCGTTGATTGGTCACCGACATCAGCACTGAGTGCTGCCACGCGAGGCAGCAGAATATCGCTTAGGGCCCACGGGAGAAGCCACATGACGCTGGTGACAGAGACTGCTACGGCATAGTGACCAACGGCGACCACCGAGGCGACACCATTCAGGATCAGTAGATCAAGTCGGAGGTTGAGGAACTGCATGGCGTTGGCCGCGTAGCCCTTGAGGCCGAACCGCAAGGCTGGACGGAGCTTGTTCCGGGGGCCGATCGGAGCCTTCGATGCACGCGCGCGGTCCGTAGCTCGCCGGTTTTCCCGCCCGCGTCGGCGGATTAGTGCCAACAGAGCAGTGGCGACGTGAGCAATCGCCAGCCCGGCGATGCCGCCGACTATCCCGCGCCAGGCGGCCAGCCCAGCTGCCAGCGCCAGCGAGCACGCAGACTGCACCGCTGGTGGAAGCACATAGCCCTCGTAATCGTCAGTCCCGAGGGCGATGATGCTCGTGTACAGCCACGACAGCGCAAACGGGACTGCCGCGGCCAACAGCAGCGTCGTCGAAATGCTCAGGCCGCGGAGAAGCGACGGTACGGCCAGACGGATGAGCACGACGACGGCTCCGGCGACCAGGCCAACGCTGAACGCGAGGCGCTGCGAAGCACGATGCGCGCCCATCGCCTCCCAGGCGCCGGAGCTGACGTAGTAGAGGATGCCGTGGTCGAGACCGAGTGTCGCGAGCGTCGTCGAGATGATGATCACGCTCTGAGCCACTGCGAACGTCCCGGCTCCTGCAGGGCCCAGCAGACGGGCAATTGCGATCGTAGTTGCCGCCCCGGTGATTGCGACTGAGACCCGGCTTCCAGCGGCGATCACGATCCCACCGGTCATCGCCCGACGAGGCTGGGCTGGCAGCTCCGAGGTCAGCTCATCCTCGATCATTACGGTAAGTCCTCAGAACCTGGGTCAACGAATGCTCGATCGACAGCTCGTCGACGTGACTTCGAAACCAGCTCAGGGTTCGTTGGCGGAGCGCCTCTCCGCCGACGGCGACATTCCGAATCGCGTGCGCCAGCTCATCCGGTGAATCACTGCGGACCACATATCCGTTCTCGCCATCGACGATCCGCTCGGTCGCTGCGTTGTCAGGGCCGGCCACGACGATACTGGGCGTGCCCTGGGAGGCAGCCTCGATGACCACCATCCCATAGCCCTCACGGCGGGATGGCAGCAACATGCACATGCCACGAGCGAGTGCACTTTTGACGACAGGCTCCGGCACGAAGCCCGGGGCCTCCACCGGAGCTCGCAGCCGCGCGATCGTATCGAGCAGCATCTGACGCTCTGGACCGTCACCGAAGATCACTCCTCTCAGGCCCGGCAGATCAGAGGCCGCTATCGCCTCCACAACCGCGATCGCACGCTTCTCGGGAATCAGTCGTCCGGCGAATACGACCAAAGGCTCAACTTGCTCGGTCGAACTGGCGCTATGGTCACCTCTGTACTGCCCGGTGAGAACGATGATCTCTCCCGCAGCACCATCGGCGCGAAGCCGAGCCGCATGAAGCCGAGAGAAACAAAAGGCACGCTGCGGCACCCGGGCACACCTGCGCTGCACGCCGAGGCCAATGCGGCCACCGATCCCGCCGAGATACTCACGCCAATACGACGGACTCCACACTTCATGCCAGTCGACGACGAGCGTGAAACCGTGGCCGCGACGTGCGATCGCCGCCGCTAGCACGGAGAAGTACGGGAATGACGCAGTGTGGACGGCGTCATAGCGCGCACCGTGCCGGACTAGATGCCAGAGCACACCGGCACCGAATACGAGTGGCGGGAGTATGCGACGCCGACCGGACCGGGTGTAGAGGGAGAGCCTGGGACCGGCCGTAACGACGCGAACCCGGCTGTCGATCTCATGTGCATCCGCTCGGCGCCACTGGCGCAGAGTCAGGTAGGTCACCTCGTGCCCCTCGGCAACGAGGCGCTCGGCCAGGTTGCGGTACCACCTTTCGGCCCCGCCGATGGTGTGCGGGAAGAGACAGTCGTAGACGATGCAGATCTTCAACAACCGCAGCGTGCCACAGCCCGGGGACGGCAGGCCCGGCTAACCTGCGGCCCTGCATGTCGGGTCGGCGCCTTCTCGTCGCGACGTATCACTATCCCCCTGACCCGGGGATCGGGGGTCGCCGCTGGGATGCGATGAGCGCGTGGCTGCGTGAGCTGGGGTACGACGTGACGGTCCTGACGACCACCGCCTGGGGGGAGTCCGTCGATGACGGCTCGCGCGTGCTCCGGACGCCCGATCTGGTTGCAAGCCGCGCGCTCCGGAGGGCCCTGAGGCGCCCAGAGCTCCCGCACGCCGGCCGCCAGATGCCGATCCAAAAGCCGGCGCCTCGGATCCTCGCGGACGTGGTCGTGCCAGATGCGTACCTGCTCAGCTGGGCGCTCCGAGCTGCGGCCACCGCCCGGCGTCTGATCGCCGAGCGAGAGATCGAGTGCCTGATCACGAGTGGGCCACCGCATTCGGCGCATCTGATCGGCCTGCTGCTGCCGAGGCACCATCCCCCCTGGATCGCCGACTTCAGGGATGGGTGGCGGTACGAACCTCTGCGCCCGCCGTGGCCAACCGGCGTTCAGGAGCGGCTCGAGGCGAGGCTCGAGCGGGCGGTGGCGACGCGTGCTCACGGAGCCGTCGGCGCTACCGCCCCGATCGCCCGTGACCTGATCGCCCGACTGCATTCGCGCGCCTTCCACGTGAGCAATGGATGGGATCCGAGGCTCGAGCCGCTAATCGCCCGGACATCGGGTCCAAGGCTCGATCCGAACACGATCAACATCGTGCACACCGGGCAGCTGCGCGGGCTCCGGGGACGCGATCCCAAGCCGCTGTTCGAAGCCATGGGCAAGGTTCGTCAGACCCAGCCAGACGTCGCCGACCGGCTGCGAGTCGTTCTGGCGGGGCGACTCGAGGCGACCGACACGGAGCTGATCGGAGCGATCACGCCGGGGATCGTTCACCTAGGCCATCTAGAGCCGCTCGCAGCGCTCGTGTTGCAACGAACGGCAGACGCACTGCTGCTGATGACGTCGAGCCGGGATCCATCTCAGGCAACGGGCAAGCTCTACGAATATCTGGCCGCCGGGCGGCCGATCATCGCGCTGGCCGAGGGCAACGAAGCAGCCACGATCGTGCGGGAGACGGGCACGGGCGTGACGGTCTCCCCTGATGACCCCGATCAGATCGCGCGAGCGCTGTTGCGCGCAGCCGACGGCTCGCTGTCGGAGCACTATCGTCCGCGGGGGCTCGAGCGGTACGTCTATCCGGCTCCCGCGATCGCTTTTGCCGAGGCGGTTGAGTCAGTGATCTCCCGGTAGAGGGCTTGACTCTCTACCACGAACCGTTCGGCGGCGAACTCAGTCGAGGCACGCTGCCTGGCAGCCTGACCGAGATCCGCGCGTAGCTGGGCATCCGCGCACAGCCTCGCCAGCGCGTCCACGAGCGACTCCTCGTCACCGGCCGGAAACAGCACGCCGGCCTCGCCGACGGCCTCTGGGTTTCCCGGACCGTCGGCGGCAACGATCGCGAGGCCGCTGGCCATCGCCTCGAGCAGGGCAAACGACAGGCCCTCTCGCTCGGACGGCTGCACGAACACGTCACAGGCGCCCATCAGACCCGGCAGGTCGGCTCGATATCCGAGTGGCCTCACCGCCGGCCCGGCGAGCGCGCGCAGCGCAGGAGCATCGGGGCCGTCGCCGGCGAGCGCGAGCACGAACGGCACTCCCCGCTCGTGGAGACGCCGCGCGGCGGCGACCGCAAGCAGCGGCGCCTTGCGGGACTCGAGCTGGCCCGCGAACAGCCCGAGCACGGTCCCCGGATCGACGCCCAGCTGCATGCGGCTTGACTCGCGTTCCTCACCAGAGACAGGCTCGCGAAGGTCGACGCCGTTGTGGACGATGCGCAGCTTGTCGGGCTGTTCAGGCCCGACTAAGCGCGTCAGCTCGTTGCGCTCGCCGGCCGAGGTGCAGATCACGGCTCGGCTGCGGCGTATCGACGCGCGCAGGAGGCTCGCGACGAGCGCGCGGCGCCACCCGGACGACCGGCGCCAGAGGTGCAGGCCATGCGTGGTGATCAGGCTCGGCCGCCGCGCCAGCAGTGGCAGCATGATCACCGCGGCGGCATCGCCGTGGACATGGACGAGCTCGAATGCGCCGAGGCGCCGCGCGAGAGTCGCCCACCGAAGCGGGAGCGACGTGATCGCAGCGGCTGACGAGCGGTTACCGCTGAGGTAACAGCGCTCGTGCGCGACGCCCCGCATGCGCTCGAGCATGTCGATGTACGTCTCGCCGCCCCCACCAGGATGGGGCAGCACATGCAGGACTCGGACTGGCACGCTAAGCGGCCAATGGGTGTGCCGCGGCCAACAGCTCCTCCTGGACCGATCCCAAGCTGGGTGCAGTCTGCAAGACGGACAGCGTCGCCTTCTGCTCGGCGCGCGTGAGCCCCAGCCGCTCCACGTACCAGGGGTAGAGCTTGCGCAGGTAGCGGGTGGCGCGCTCCTCTCCCAGGTGCTCGACCGCGCGCTGCATCACCCAGTCGAGCTCGATCAGGATCTCCTCGCGGGTCGGCCCAGCGTCCTCGTCGCGGCGGCCCAGCAGCTCGGCGAAGAGCCAGGGGTTGCCGAGCGAGCCGCGGGCGAGCAGCACGGCCGCGGCGCCAGACTCCGCGAACGCGCGCCGGGCCGAGGCGGCGTCGCGCAGGCCGCCCGAGATCAGCAGCGGTACCGGCAGCGACTCGGCCAGCGAGCGCGCCAGCGCGTAGTCGGGCTGGCCCGAGTGGCGCTGGGAGGCGTGGCGGGGATGGATGCCGACGCCCGCGACGGCGCCCGACTCGGCCAGCGCCCGCGCGGTCCGGATGCCGCAGTCGTCGTCGGGACGCAGGCCACTGCGGAGCTTGACCGTCACCGGCAGCCCGCTGCCGCGGGCGGCAGCGGCGGCGATCGCGACGGCGCGCTCGGAGTCGGCCAGCAGCGCCGCGCCGGCGCCGGTCTTGCACACCTTCGGCACCGGACAGCCCATGTTGATGTCGATCAGGTCGGCGCCCGCCTCGGCGACGCGCTCGGCGGCCGACGCCATCACCTCGGGATCGGAGCCGAACAGCTGCACCGACACCGGGTGTTCGTCAGGGTGGATCCGTAGCAGCTCACGGCAGGTCCGCTCGTTGCCGTAGTGCACGGCAAAGCTCGAGACCATCTCCGAGACCGCCAGTCCCGCCCCGTAGCGCTTGGCCTGGAGGCGCACGAACCAGTTGCCGATCCCGGCCAGCGGCGCCAGCACCACGCGGTTGGGAAGGGGGACGCCGCCAAGCGTCCAGGGATCGGTCAGCGACACGGCCATCGAGGCTTCATGGTACGAATCAGGGCGATGGACATCCCCGCCCTGCTCAAACCGTGGATCGAAGTGGTGCTCGAGCAGGTGCCGGGGCTGGAGCTGTTCGACGCCCACACGCACCTCGGCGAGAACGACCCTGACGGGATGCGCCAGAGCCCCGACGAGCTGCTGGAGATCCTGCGCGTGTCGGGCGCCCGCGGCGCGTTCGTGTTCCCGATGCACGAGCCCGACGGCTACGCGCCGGCCAACGACATGGTGCTGGCGGCGGCGCGCGACTCGGACGGGCTGCTGGTGCCGTTCTGCCGGGTGAACCCGCACGACGGCGCCCTCGCCGAGGCGGAGCGGGCGCTGGACGCGGGCGCTCAGGGAATCAAGTTGCACCCGCGGGCGGAGGCGTTCGGGCTCGGCCACGCGGACGTCCCAGCGCTGTTCGCGCTGGCGGACGAGCGCTCGCTGCCGATCCTGGTCCACGCCGGCCGCGGCATCCCGGCGCTGGGCGAGCACGTGGTCGGCTACGCCGGGCGCTACCCGAACGCCCGGATCATCCTCGCCCACGCCGGCATCACCGACCTGGGCTGGATCTGGCGGGTGGCCGCGGATCTCCCGAACCTGCTGTTCGACACCGCGTGGTGGATGCCGGCCGACCTGATCACCCTGTTCTCGCTGGTCCCCCCCGGCCAGATCGTGTTCGCCAGCGACGCCCCATACGGGCACACGCTGGCGTCGGCCGCGTTCCAGCTGCGGATCGCCCTCCAAGTCGGCCTGTCGGCCGACCAGATCCGCCTGATCGCCTCCGAGCAGTCGCTGCGACTGGGCGCGAGAGAGGCGCCGGCTCCCGCGGGGCCGGCCGTCGGCGAGCCGGAGCGACCGCCGCACGTGCTGCTCGACCGCGTCGCCGCCTTCCTGCAGACGGGCACGATCATGTCGTTTCGCGGCGGCGACGGCAGCGAGATGCTGTCGCTGGCACGGCTCGCCTGTGAGGTGCCCGACGAGATCGACGACGCGCCCGCGTTCCGCGCGATCCTGGGCCTGCTCGACGCGTACGACGCGGCCACCGAGAGCGACCCGGACAACCGCCGCCGGCTGACGTTCCTGCTGATGGCGATCACGGTCGCGCGCACCCCGGACGTGCCAGTGCCGAACGCCTGAATCACAAGCGATGACCTCCAGGCTGACGATCTGTGGATCTAAATGAGTCCATGGACTCATTTAGATCCACAGGTGCTATGAGCGCCCGCCCGTGGGAGCCAGGACCGACAGGCCGGCCCGGGTCGCCGCCTCGGTGAGCTCGGCGTCGTAGCTGATCAGCTCGTCGGAGCCGATCCTGAGCGCGACCGCCGCAAGGCCCACTAGCGCGGCCACTCACGGGTCCTCGGCCGAGGTGCCCGCGAGCTCGGCGAGGAACCCCGACAGCGTCATCGCATGCTCGATCCGCTGCTCGGACGTCGCCGACAGGAGATCGGCCCGCAGCGCAGCGGCGGAGGCGTTCCCGAGCGGTATCGGCTCGACCGACAGCCGGACGCACAGGCCGATCGCACGGTAATCGTCATAGACCTAGATGGGGCTATTGGCTGAGCTGGAGCTGTTAGCGGGCCCGCGGTGAGCTTGGGCGCTCAGGTGCGACCCTGCGACTGGTTGCGCTCCCAGATCAGCCGCAGGCCGGTCAGCGTCAGCAGCTCGTCGACCTCGTCGATCGTCTCGCGGATGAACGGGACCAGCGTCGACGCGAGACCGCCGGTGGCGATCGTGGTCGTGTGCGCGCCGAGCTCGGCGCGCAGACGGCGGACGATCCCCTCGACCTGGCCGGCGAAGCCGAAGGCGATGCCGCTGCGAATCGCGTCGACGGTCGACTTCCCGATCAGCGCCCGCGGCTCGGCCATCTCCACCTTGGGGAGCTTCGCGGCGCGCTCGTACAGGGCGTCCAGGGAGATCTCGGCGCCCGGGGTGATGATCCCGCCGAGGTACTCGCCGGCGGCCGACACGGCGTCGTAGGTGATCGCGGTGCCGAAGTCGACGACCACGCAGGTCGAGTGGCAGCGGTCGTAGGCAGCGACCGCGTTGACCAGCCGGTCGGCCCCCACCTCGCGCGGGTTGTCGATCCGGATCGCCATGCCCGTGCGGATGCTCGGGCCGACGACCAGCATCTCGTGTCCCAGATAGCGCCGCGACATCGCCGTCCACTGGTCGATCAGCTGGGGGACGGTGGAGGAGACGATCGAGCAGCCGACGTCCGCGAACCCGAGCCCGCGCAGCGCCAGCAGGCTCGACAGGGCCGCGCCGAGCTCGTCCTGCGTGGACTCGCGCACGGTGGCAAAGCGCCAGTGCTCCCTCACCGTCTCGCCATCCGCGCCGAACACGCCGAAGTGCGTCTGCGTGTTGCCGACGTCGACGACCAGCAGCTGTCCCTCCGTACTCGACGTCATCCGCGGCAATATAAGGGTCTCGCTCTCGGACCATGCTGCCGTTGCCGATATGGTCCTAGATGACCGCCCGCAAGGGTAATTCCACGTTTCCCCACCTCGACGGAATCCGGGGCCTCGCGGCTCTGGCGATCCTCGGCTATCACGGCGTCGGTGGCAACTACAAGACGATCACCGGCTGGGTCGAGGTCGCCACGGCGCTGCGCTCGGCGCTGCCGTTCTTCTTCTTCCTTTCCGCCTTCCTGCTGTACCGGCCGTACGTGGCAGCGAGGCTCGGGGACGCGCCGCGACCGGCACTGAAGACGTTCTGGTGGCGACGAGTACTACGGATCGTGCCCGCCTACTGGGTCGCGCTGACGCTGATCGCGCTGACCGTCGGCCTGCCCGGCGTGTTCGGCCCGCACGGCTGGCGCTACTACGCGTTCGTGTACGTGTACAGCAGCCACACGGTGGGCGGCGGGCTCGAGCCGGCCTGGACGCTGTGCGTGGACATGAGCTTCTACCTCGCTCTGCCCGCGTTCGCGCTGGCGATGGACCCACTCTGGCGGCGCCTCAGCGTGCGCGCCGCGGCAAACGTCGAGCTGCTCGTGCTGGCGGTGATCTGGGCGCTCAGCACCGCGTACTGGTTCGTGTTCGTCTCCGGCGCTCCCGCGTCCGTCAGCCTCGCCGCCCTGCAGATGCGCGAGTGGAACCTGGTCGCCAACCTCGACTGGTTCGCGCTGGGGATGGGCCTGGCGGTGCTCAGCGCCACCGACGCGCACCGGCTCAGCCCGCTGACCCGCCTGCTGTCGTGCCGGTATGCGGTCGAGGTCGCCTGGGGTGCGGCGCTGCTGACGTTCATGATCATCGCGCGAACCTACTTCTTCAGCTCAGAGACGACCCGGCACCTGCTTGCGTCGCTCGCCTGCGTGCTGATCTTCGCGCCGGCGGCGCTGGTCGGCGGGCGCGAGCAGCGGGCCCGGGGGCGCGACCAGCAGGTCGGCGGCCCTGGCACGCTGGCCCGCCGGCACGAGAGCATCCAGCGGATCCTCGCGCACCCCGCCGTCACCTGGCTGGGGATCACCTCCTACGGCATCTACCTGTACCACGGCCCGGCGCTGAACGAGCTGCGCGAGCTGGGCGTGCGGATCGGCAGCGACGGACTGCTCACGTATCTGTCGCTGCTGGCTGTCACGCTGCCGCTCGTGATCGCGCTGAGCGCCGCCAGCTACTGCCTGATGGAGCGCCCGATCATGCGCTGGGGCCGCCGGCTTGGCCGCACCGTGCCCGTCCCCGAGATCGCCGCCAGCGCAGGAAGCTCGGCGAGCGCATGAACCTCGCCAGGAGACAGCTCCGTCAGCGCTCGCCACTCGACGACGCCTTGTACGTGCTTGCGCCGGTGTTCACGCTGGTGGAGCTGATCATCGTCCGCCACTCGTTCGCCGTCGACTTCGAGCATGCTTACTGGGTGGCCGGGCAGCGGCTGCTGCACGGCGCGAGCCCTTACGCCTGGACGCACGCGCAGATCGCATCCGCCGTCAACGCATTCCCGTATCCGGCTCTGCCGGCCATCGTGTTCGTGCCGTTCGCGCTGCTCCCGAAGACCGTCGCGGCGTCGATCTGGGTGGCGCTGCAGATGGGCTCGGTGGCGGTGACGTTGAGGGTGCTGCAGGTGCGTGATCGGCGCCTGTATGCGCTTGCGTTCCTGTGGTGGCCGGTGATCATCGGCTGGCAGACGGGAAACATGACGCTGCTGCTGGGGCTGGGGTTGGCGCTCGTCTGGCGCCACCGGAACCGCCCTCTGGTCGCCGGCCTGCTGACCGCGGTGATGATCTCGCTGAAGCCGTTCGTGTGGCCCATCGGCCTGTGGCTGCTGGCCACCCGGCGGTGGCGGGCGGCCGGCTGGGCGGTGGCGACCGGCGCGGCGCTGAACCTGGCCGCCTGGGCGATCGTCGGCTTCGGCCAGGTGCGCCCGTACATCCATCTCGCCTCGGAGGTCACCGACGCGCTGTACCGCGACGGCTACGGCGTGATCGCGATCGCCGTGCGCCTCGGCGCCGGTCGCACGGCGGGGACCGCGGCGCTGGTCGTGCTCGCCGCGGCGCTGGCCGTCGCCTGCATCTGGTTCGGCCGCAGGCGCCGCGAGGCGGCGGCGCTGCTGATCGCCGTCGATCTGATGCTCGTCGCCTCGCCGCTGCTGTGGAACCACTACTTCGAGCTGCTGATCGTTCCGTTCGCGATCCTGCGGCCCCGGGCCAGCCGCGAGTGGCTGCTGGCGCTGATCGTGTGGCTGTGTCCCGGCGGCCTGCAGGAGACGACGTGGGAGACGCTGCTGTTCGCGGTCGCGGTCGTCGCGGTCACGTGGCTGCTGCTGCGGCGCCGCTCGCCGCTCGACGAGCAGCGGCCGATTGCCATCTCAGACGAGCGGCGGGCCGGCCAGGCGTACGTCCTGGCCACCGCCCAGGGCGGCGAGCGAGCCGGCTAGCGGCTCGCCGCCCGGCAGCACGAGGTCCGGGCACAGCTCGAGCAGCGGTACGAGCACGAAGCGACGGTTGCGAACCTCCGGATGCGGCAGTGTCAGTCGCTCGGACACGTACTGCAGATCGCCGAGCAGGAGCACGTCGACGTCGACCACCCTGGGACCGTGGCGGACGCCGCCTGGCTGGCGCCCGAGCTCGCGCTCGACGGCCTTGCAGGCGTCGAGCAGCGCCGGCGGCTCGAGCGAGGTCTCGACTTCGAGGCAGGCGTTGAGGAACTCGGGTTGGTCGAGCACGAGCCCGACCGGCTCGGTGTCGTAGGTGGAGGAGGAGCGCAGCACGCGGACGCCGCGAGCCGGCAGCCGCGCGACCGCGTCTGCCAGGCGCGCCCGCCGGTCACCGAGGTTCGACCCCAGGCCCAGGTAGCCCCGACGCACGCTCACGCTTGGCATCCGCGCGGCATCCAGCGTCGCCGGCCGGAGGCCGCCCTCACTCATCCCGCTGCCTCGCGCCAGACCTCGACCGACACCTCGCTGACCGGCAGCGCGATCGGCGGCTCGGGCTTCGCCGCCTTGACCCAGGCGGCGTGCACGTCGTAGCGATCGAGCAGCTGCTCGGCGACCGCGGCGCAGAACCGCTCGAGCGTCCGGTAGGAGCGGCGCTGCGCCACCAGCGCGACCAGCTCGCACACCTCGGCGTAGTTGACCGTGTCCTCGATCCGGTCGGTGATCGTCGCGTCGACCTCACCGACGTCGATGCGGATGTCGATCAGCAGCCGCTGGCCAACCTCGCGCTCGGCCTCGCTGACGCCCATGTGCGTGTACAGCGACAGGCCGCCGATCTCGATCGTGACCTCCGGCTCGGAGCGCTCCTCGTCATCGTCATCCTCGTCGGCGTCCTCGCCCTCATCGAGGTCGTAGCCCTCGGTGTCGTCCTCGCTCACGGGGCGATAGTAGCCACGATGCTGAGGCGGCGACACTCGCCCCAGCGCGCGATGGTCGTCGGATCACGCGGCGACGGTCGCCGCCGCACGCGACGGTCGTCGGATCACGCGGCGACACTCGCCGCCGCACGCGACGGTCGTCGGATCACGCGGCGACGGTCGCCGCCGCGACCGTCAGCGCGTCGTGCACAGAGCCCACGTCGTGAACGCGGAAGATCCGCGCCCCCCGCTCGAACGCGATCACGTTGGTCGCGATCGTCCCCGCCAGCCGGTCGTCCACCTCGCGCCCGGTGAGACGCCCGAGGAACGACTTGCGCGAAGTCCCGATCAGCAGCGGTCTGCCGAGCGCGACCAGCTCGTCGAGCCGGTGCAGCAGCTCGAGGTTGTGGTCGACCGTCTTGCCGAAGCCGATCCCGGGGTCGAGGATCACGCGCTCGGCGGCGACGCCGGCGGCCACGGCCGCCGCGAGACGCTCGGCGAGGAACTGCGCGACCTCGCCGACGACGTCGTCGTAGTGGGGGTCGTCCTGCATCGTGCGCGGCTCGCCCTGCATGTGCATCAGGCACACGGTCACTCCGCGCTCGGCGACCAGCGCCGCCATCTCCGGATCCCCGCGGAGCGCGGTGACGTCGTTGACGATCTCGGCGCCGGCATCGAGCGCGGCACGCGCGACCGCGGCCTTGCAGGTGTCGACGGAGATGCGCGTGTCGGGCAGCGCGGCGCGCAGGGCCTCGATCACCGGCACGACTCGGCGCAGCTCCTCGGTCTCGGTGACCGGCTCCGCCCCCGGACGCGTCGACTCGCCACCGACGTCGATGATCGCGGCGCCCTGCGCCGCCAGCTCGAGCCCATGGGCGATCGCCGCATCGGCGTCCAGGTACCGCCCCCCGTCCGAGAACGAGTCCGGCGTGACGTTGACGATGCCCATCACCTCGAAGGCGGGTCGCGAGCTCATGCGCACCCTTCCGGTCCCAAGCTGAGGGCGCACTGTGCCCTCACGTGCCCCCTTCGTCCGGCCAGTGGCCGTGCTCTGAGAAGTAGTCGCGGGCGGCCTCATCCCGCTCCAGGTCGCGGTTCGACTCGACGCTCATCCGGTACAGCCAGTTGAGCAGCCATACGGTTAGCGCGAGCCCGAGGAAGACGACGCCGGCGGCGGCGATCGTCGTCTTCGCGTGGCCGACGATGATCCCGATCACGCCGAGCACCGCGAGCAGCAGCGGCACGCCGTAGCGCACCAGCCACAGGCCGGGGCCCGGCGGGGGGCTCGCCGGGCTGGACGGTGGGCCCGTCTCGTCGTGGGAGCGTGAGCCGGCGTCGCCGGGCCCCAGGTTCGTCCGGCGAGGCGGTGAGCTCGTCCGGCGGGGGTCCGCCATCGACCCGCGCGGCTACTCG
>JASHQV010000301.1 GCA_030038955.1 Solirubrobacteraceae bacterium | reverse complement strand
CGGTCGGGCGCGGGCGCCGCGATCGTCGGTGATCCCGACCGGGATGTCGCCGGCGACTGTGAGCCGGCGCGTCAGCCGCGGCTGGTCGTCGTAGTCGGAGACCGCGTAGTGCTGGGTAGCGCGGTTGCCCCAGATCGCGATGTCGCCGGGCTGCCAGTTCCAGCGCACAGTGTTCTCGAGGCGGACCACGTGACGCTGCAGCAGCTCGAACAGGTGGTTGGAGTCACTCGAGGAGAGCCCCACCAGCTTGCTCACGAGGTGACCGAGCAGCAACGTGCGCTCGCCGCCCGAGAATGCCACATAAATTCGATTGACAATCTCATCATTTCCCCGCTCCTCCGGCCGGTCACTGCACAGCGCCGGAGCTAGCCTGCTCTGCAGCGCTCCCCGAGAAGACGATGACGATCGATACTGCTCGCAACCAGGCACCTCCCGCCGCACATGGCAAGCGCCCGGAGATGCCGTCGGCGCGGTACGCGGGCCTGGCGTTGCTGGTGGTGGTCGTCGGCGTGCTGATCACCGCGGTCGACACGACGATCGTCGTGCTCGCGCTTCCCGAGATCCAGCGCTCGCTGCACGTCGGGCTCGCGTCGGTGATCTGGGTGATCATCGGCTATCTGCTGGTGATCACGCTGCTGTCGACGCAGGTCGGGCGCCTCGGGGACATGTTCGGCCGCGTTCGCATGTACGAGGCCGGGTTCGTGATCTTCGTCGTCGGGTCGCTGGCGTGTGCGCTGTCGTTCAGCGAGCTGTCGATGATCGCCTTCCGGGTGATCCAGGGAGTTGGGGGAGCGTTGATCACCGCCAACTCCGGGGCGGTGATCGCGGACACGTTCCCGAAGGAGCAGCGTGGCCGGGCGTACGGGTTCAACGCGATCGGCTGGAACACCGGCGCCGTCCTGGGCGTGCTGCTGGGCGGCGTGATCGTCACCTACATCTCGTGGCGCTGGGTGTTCTGGATCAACGTCCCGATCGGGATCGCGGCCGTCGCGGTCGCGACGAGGGTGCTGGTCGATCGCGGCGAGCGGCAGCGGCGGCGGCTCGATGTCTGGGGAATGCTGACGCTCGGCCTGGGCCTGTTCGGCGTCCTGTGGGCGATGGTCAAGCTCACGTCGCAGTCGCTCGACACGACGATCGCCGGCTACTTCGTGGGCGGGGTGGTGCTGCTCGTCGCGTGCTGGCTGATCGAGCGCTTTCAGCAGGAGCCGATGCTCGATCTGCGCCTGTTCCGCGTGCCGACGATGACCCCGTCGCTGCTGGCCGCGAGCTTTCAGAGCCTTGCCAACTTCGCCGTCCTGTTCCTGCTGCTGATGTACCTGCAGGGGGCACGGCACCTGTCGCCGATCCATGCCTCGCTGCTGCTCGTGCCGGGCTACGTCGTCGGCGGTGTCGTCGGTCCCTTCGCCGGCCGCCTGGCCGACCGCCGCGGCGCCGTGCTGCCGGCCACGGCCGGTCTCGGTATCCAGGTGCTGGTGCTGCTCGCCTACGCGCAGCTCGGCTTCCGTACGCCGCTGTGGGTGGTCATGCTCGTGTACGCGGTCGGGGCGGTCGGCGCCGGGAGCTTCTTCCCTTCCAACAACGCCGCGGTGATGAAGGCCGCACCCGGGGGTGCGTTCGGGATCGCGTCGGGGCTGCTTCGCACGTTCGCCAACGTGGGCATGGTGTTCTCGTTCGCGGTGGCGATCCTGATCGCCTCGCAGAGCATCTCCAAGCACGAGGCGTTCGCGATCTTCGTCGGCGCCACCACGCTCCGCGCCTCCGCCGGCGCAGGTTTCATCTCCGCGATCCACGCCGCCTTCTACTCGTCCACGTCGCTGATGCTGATCGCCGCGATCCTGTCCGCCACCCGAGCTGGGCCGCTGCAGCGTCTCCGCCGCGTCTGAATGCCCCAGCGATCGGGCACGTGCCCCAGCGATCGGGCACGCCTGGACGCGAGGCAAGCCGCAGCGCCCGGATAGACGGCCACATCAGTAGTTCGCCGCACCCGCCAGCGCCGGTTCAACGGATGCCCGCGGCGCGCCCGCGCGTGAACCTCAGAGGGCCAAAAGCGATCTGACAGGAGCAGGCAATGTCCACGCGTGTCGCCATCAACGGGTTCGGCCGAATCGGCCGGAACTTCCTCCGCGCCGCCCACGAGCGCGAGGCCAACATCGAGATCGTCGCCGTCAACGACGTCACCGACGCCGCAACGCTCGCGCAGCTGCTCGCGTTCGACTCCGTCTACGGACGCTTCCCCGGTTCGGTTCGGGCGGGAGCGGAGTCGATCGTGATCGACGACCGCGAGCTGCGCGTGCTGACCGAGCGCACCCCCGAGGAGCTGCCGTGGAAGGAGCTCGGCGTCGAGCTCGTGATCGAGTCGACCGGCAAGTTCCGCACCCGCGCCGGCGCGGCCGGTCATCTGCAGGCGGGTGCTCGCAAGGTCGTGATCACCGCCCCGACCAAGGGACAGGAGCCGGCGGACGCCGACGTCGTGCTGGGGGTGAACTTCGAGCACGTCTATGACCCCGAGCGCCACCACATCGTCACCAACGCCTCGTGCACGACCAACTGCCTCGCGCCGGTCGCACGCGTGCTGCACGAGTCGGTCGGGATCCGCCACGGGCTGATGACGACGATCCACGCCTACACCGCCGATCAGAACCTGCTCGACGGACCGCACAGCGACCTGCGGCGAGCTCGCTCCGCGGCGATCAACCTGGTGCCGACATCGACCGGCGCGGCCAAGGCGCTAGGGCTCGTGATCCCAGAGCTGAAGGGCAGGCTCAACGGGTTCGCCGTGCGCGTGCCGACGCCAACCGGCTCGATCGTCGACCTGACGATCGAAGCTGAGCGCGCGACCACCGCCGAGGAGGTCAAGGCGGCCTTCCGCGACCGTGCCGACAGCGGCGAGCTGCACGGCATCCTCGCCTACAGCGAAGACCCGATCGTCTCCTCTGACATCGTCGGCTCGCCGTACAGCGCGATCTTCGACGCACCGCTGACGTCGGTCGTCGACGACACCCAGGTCAAGGTGATCGCCTGGTACGACAACGAGTGGGGCTACTCGAACCGGCTGGTCGAGCTCGCCGAGCGGATGCTGGTACCGGTCCCCGCCTGACGCGAGACGCCAGCTGTGGTGATCGCTATGGATGGCCAAAGATGAGTGCGATGCCCACCAGGCATCGCACTCGACGGCCTGCGGTCGAGCAGGCAGCCCCACTGCAGGGGGCGGGCGTCGCCGCTGCTCGTGACGGCGGCGCGGAGGTGGTGGTGCGCGACGTCGTCAAGTCATTTGGCACGATTCACGCGTTGCGCGGCGTCACGCTGACCGTCGCTCCAGCGGAGCTCGTGACGATCACCGGCCCATCCGGATCGGGCAAGAGCACGCTGCTGAACCTGATCGGCAGCCTCGATCGCGCCGACTCGGGCACGATCACGGTCGCCGGCAAGCCGGTCCCCGAACCGCGAGCCGCCGTCGAGTTCCGCCGGCGTGTGGTCGGATTCGTGTTCCAGGACAACCTGCTGCTCCCCTACCTCAGTGCGCAGGGCAACATCGAGGCCGCGCTACTGGCCACCGGAGTAGGCCTGCACGAGCGCCACAGTCGCAGCCTCGAGCTGCTCGCCGAGGTGGGACTGGCGGACCGCGCCCGGCACATCCCCTCGGAGCTCTCCGGCGGGCAGCGCCAGGCGGTCGCGCTCGCGCGAGCGCTCGCCAACAACCCACGCCTGCTGCTTGCCGACGAGCCGACCGGGGCGCTCGACTCGGCCAGCGGCAAGCGAGCGCTCGACCTGCTCGCGAAGCTGCGCGAGCGGCACGGGATGACCGTGATCGTGGTCAGCCACGACGCGGCCGTGGCCCGGCGAGCCGACCGCGTGTTCCACCTCGTCGATGGACGCGTCCGGGCCGGCTGAGAGACCGACGCGTCCAGGCCGGCTCAGAGACCGACGCATCCACGCTGACCCAGCGTCCAGGCTGACCCAGCATCCACGCTGACCCAGAAGCCTCGGGTCGCCGCCCGGACACGGCCGCGCTCAGGTACGCGCCAGCGCGATCACCGAGCGCATCCGGGTGAGCCGCCAGATTGGGTAGAGCGCGCCGACGAGGCCGGTCATGATCCCGATCAACACCGCCCGGCCGAACCCCCACGCCGTCAGCTCCGGCGAGATGAACGCCCCCACCCCGAGCGCGCCAGGCAGCAGCTTACTCGCGACGATCCCCAACGCCAGCCCCGCCGCCGTTCCCAGCGCACTGACCGCGATCGCCTCCCCGAGCACCAAGCCGCCAAGCTGGCGGGCGCTCCACCCGAGCGTCGTCAGCAATGCCAGCTCGCGCCGGCGCTCGAGCACGGTCGCGAGCATCGTGTTCGCGACCGCCAGTGCGCCGATGATCAGGGCGAGCACGACGATCAGCACCACGGCGTTGGCGATCAGCTGGTTGTTCGTCCCCGCTCTGATCGCCTCGCTGGGATCCGAGATCGCCAGCAGGTCGGGGAACGCCCGAGACAGCTCGCGGGTTCCGCGCGCGGCGCTCACCTGCGGCTCGAGCCGGACCGCGAACGTCGTCACCTCGTCGGAGGGCCGTCCAGCGAGTGCCTGCGCGTCGCCGAGCGTCATGATCACGCCCGTGTCCTCCTCGGTGATCCCGGAGTGGAAGATGCCGGCGACGACGAACCTGCGGCCGCTGAGCGTGAGCGTCGCTCCGGGCGCCACGTGCAGCTGACTTGCAAGCAGGTCGCCGACCGCTATGTGGCCCGCGCTTGCGGCGCGACCCGCGGTCAGCACCAGCAGGTGGGCGACGAACCCGTTCGGCTCGATGCCCAGCACGACCGCGCCGGGTGCGTGCGGGACGGCATCGACGAGCAGCTGGATCGGCGTGACCTCGCGGACCTCGGGCTGGGCCTTGACGCGCGGCAGCAACGACAGCGGCAGCGCCGAGGTGGTCGGATCGGATGCCCCCTTCTGAAACAGCCCCAGGTCGGCACGGCCGAGATGGACGAGCTGTCCAGCGGTCTGATCGAGTCCGTCGGACAGCGCCAGCAGCGCCACGATCGCCGCCACCCCGACCGCGATCCCGGCCGCCGTCAGCGCAGTGCGCGCCTTGCGCCGCGCGACATTCACCGCGATCAGCCCGAGCATCCGCGTGGCCGCCTCGGATCGCGGCGCTGCATCCGACCGTTCTCAACAGCGCGAAGCACGCTTCTCACAGCTCCAGCATCAGGCGCCCACCAGCGGATGGCATCCGTGGTTCGGTCCCGCGACGATGTGGCGAGCTACCGACGGCCAGTGAGGTACCTCCGCCGCGCGCAGCTCCGGCACGTGGTCGGACGAGATCGCGCGGCTGGGTGCTTATCTATGCGTGGCGCAGCGCGAGCCCACGGCTACCGCGACACCGTGGAGCGCTGCCGGCGATACCAGCGGGGCGAGGTCGTCGGCGGCGGCTTGAGCGAGGCATTGACGACGAGCACGTGCGGCTCATGGCTGCGCAGGCATCGCCCGAGGCCGTGCTCGAACTCGTCGTCGAACCCGCTCACGACCGTTGCGGGGATCCCGAACGAGGCCGCCAGCGCCGCGAAGTCGGGCCGCGCCAGGTCGACCCCGAACGGCACCTCGCCTGCTTCGTGCTGGTCGAACCGGAGCATCCCGTAGCCGCCGTCGTCGACGAGCACGACGGTGATTGGCAGCTGCTCCTGCGCGACCGTTGCCAGCTCGCCGCACGCGAACAGGAAGCCGCCGTCGCCGGTCACGCAGACGGCCGGCCTGGCGCCGGCGAGCGCCGCGCCCAGCGACGCCGGAAAGGCGAAGCCAAGCGTTCCCCAGCCCATCGGGTAGGCGAGCTTGCGAGGCCGCGGGATCCGAGCGAAGCCGGCGATCCAGTAGCCGGGGATGCACATGTCCGCGACGACGACCGCGTCCGGCGGCAGCGTCCGCTCGAGGACCGCCAGCAGCGCCGCGGCCTGCGGCTCGTCCGCCGCGATCGCTTGCCTCACCCGTCGATCCAGCTGGGCGATCCTGTCGCTCACCGCGGACCCGGCGCGCGGTGGGCCCAGCCGCGGGACGAGCGCTGCGAGCAGCTCGGCGGCGTCGCCGACCAGCGTCACGTCCGAGCGGTAGTTCTTGCTCGCCTCGGCGCGGTCGATGTTGATGCTGACCAGCTTCGGCGGCTGCGGCATCAGCCAGTTCTGGGTCGTCATCCCGTCGAAGTCGGTGCCGATCGCGAGGACGAGGTCGGCCTCGTCCCACAGCGCCCCCAGCTCGGGGACGTGTACCGGTCCGGGTAGCAGCAAGGGGTGGCCCGCGGGCACCAGCCCGCGGGCCATGTAGGTGGTCGCGACAGGAGCCGCCAGGATCGTCGCGAGCTCTCCGACCAGCTCGCCGGCACTGGCTCGCAGCGCGCCGCCGCCCGCCCAGATCAGCGGCCGCTCGGCCGCGCACAGCAGCTCGCACGCACGCTGCAGCTCAGCCGCGTCCGGGGACGGCGTCGGCTCCACCCCCAATCTGTGAGGCTGGACCGGGCCCGCCACCTCGCGAGTCAGCAGGTCTGTCGGGATCCCGAGGTAGACGGGCCCGCTGTTCGCCCGCAGCGCCAGCCTCGCGGCATCGGCCACGGCCGGCCCGACCTGCTCCGGGGTCGCGAGCATCCGCGCCGCCTTCGTGACCGGCTCGAACATGCGCGTCTGATCGCGGGTCTCGTGCAGCACGCCGCGATAGATGCCGTCGCGTCGTAGCGTCGAGGGGATCTCGGTGGCGATCACGAGCACCGGCGAGGAGGAGGCCATCGCCTCGCCGGTCGCCGCGAGCGCGTTGGCGGCGCCTGGGCCGGTCGTGACGAGCGCGACCCCGAGCCGCGAGCTCGCGCGCGCGTAGCCATCGGCTGCGTACACGGCCGCCTGCTCGTGGCGAACGCCGACGAGCCGGATCGTCGACTCCGACAGCGCCTTCCACAGCGGCAGGTTGTGCACGCCCGGAAGCCCGAACGCAACCTCAACGCCCAGCTGCTGGAGGCTGTCGACGAGGCGGGCGGCGGCGGTCGGGCGCGTTGCCGAGGTCGCCATCGCCTCAGCGCTCGCAGTGCCCGGGCGGCGGGGCGACGTCGAGCGCCGGGTTGCGGTCGAAGAAGCCGAACGGCTTGAGCCAGAAGGACACCGTGTCCGACGGCATCACCGGCCAGTCCTCGGGGCGCGGCAGGTGGTGGATGCCGAACACGTACCAGAGCACGACGTCGGCATCCTCGAGCGACCGGTCCGCGACGGTCCAGCGCGCGATCCCGTCCTCGCCGCGGCTTTGGGTCGGATAGTCGCCGGCCGGCCAGCGCTCGTCGTCGGCCTGCCGGGTGACCCACAGCTGGTGGCCGATCACGGGTGCGCGGCGATACACGGGCGAGGCCGGATCGAGCAGCGATGGCATGCAGCTCGACGGCACGAGCTTGTAGGCGACCGGGTCGCCGTGGGCGTTCAGCGAGGCGGGGTTGGCGACCTTCCATGCACGCTGGCGCGACCAGTCGTAGTCGCGGCCGGCCTCGGCCTCCGAGGCGATTGGGGTGGCGCGCACCACCATCGCGAGCCCGCCGGGGTTCTCGGCGGAGACCGGCAGCGCCTCGGAGTCGAGCTCGTAGACCGTGTTGCCGGTGCCGTCGACGTCGAGGTCGAGGCGCGCGACGATGAAATGCTGGTGGTAGGCGGCGTACGTGCGCTGGTCCACGACCGTCCCGTGGGTCGGAGGCGGGGCGCCCTCGGGCATCGTCGTGGTGAGGATGATCCCGGTCGCGCGCACCTCGCACTCGATGTTGCCGTCCTCGTAGAAGCGCCAGTAGACGAGGTACTCGTAGTTGGCGACCGTCGCGTGGAAGGAGACGACCAGCCGGCGCCGGCGGCGCACCTCCGAGCCGGCGCGCTCGTCGACGTGCTTCCACAGGACGCCGTCGTCCTCCTCGTGGATGCAGATCGCGTGGCGGATCTCGTAGGGCTCGCCGCGGGTGTTCGCGAGCACCGCGTCGAGGTAGCGGATCTCGCCCAGGCAGTCGCAGCCGCGCTCGAGCGAGTCGGTCATGTAGCCGATCCCCCATTCACCGATGTCGAACGCCGTGCGCGGTGCATGGTCGAAGCTCGCTTCGCGGTAGGGGATCACCATCTCCGCGAACGACAGCCGGTGCGCGACCGGGCGCACCCGCCCGCGATCCTCGTAGCCGAGCTGATGCAGCACGAGTCCCTCGCGGTGGTTGAAGCCGAGCCGCATGCGCCACCGCTGCCAGCGCAGCTCGTTGCCCGCCAACGCGAACGAAGGGCCCTCGGGCTGGGCGATCCGAAGCGGCCTGAGGTCGCTGCGGAGCCTCTCACCGGGCACGAGCGCCGGCGCGTACTCGCCCATCACCTCGGGCAAGCCGTAGTCGTGGTCGTCCTGCAGCTCGAGCAGCTCCATCCGGTTCAGATCGACGATCGGCCGCAGCCCGCCGACGCAGTGCGCGTACGGGTTCGATTCGGGCTGGCTCCGCACCCAGATGTCGCACCAGCCCACCCGCCGGTCGCGGTAGGCGGGCGGAGCGGCCTCGTAGCCGTACGCCCACACGTCGACGAGCACGAGCTCGAGGTCGTCGATCCCGCGCCGGGCGAGCGCGGCGATCACTTCGGGGTGGCCGAGCACGACCGCGCCGCACTCGAAGTACTCGTCGTTGGTGAAGTTCGGCTGCACGCCCGGGCGCTCACGGACCTCCGCTAGCTCGCCCGCGACGAGATCGACCGTGCACTCGTGCACGGGGCCGCCGCCGCGGTTCCACACGGTCGCCCGCGCCCGGCGCGCAATCGGGTCGCCCGGCCGCCAGCGGGCAAGCTCGGCCTTCGCCGGCTCGACCAGCTCAACGGAGGCGAACCGCCAGCCACCGTCGCCGGCCGGCGCGACCGCCGCGAAGTGGCGCTCCCTGACGATCGTCGCTGCGCGCGCGATCTCGTCCGCGCTGAGTGGGTCAAGCGGGTGCGCGACCACGGCCATGAAAGCTAGTCTCTGCCTCCCGCCGGCGACTTGTCAATGACCGCGACCGGCAACTTCGGGCGGCTATGCGCTGCCGCTCGCGCCCGGGCGCTCAGCCAGCGCTGCGGTCACCGCGGCGGCGGCCGCCCGCCAGCCGAAGCCGCTGAGTGCGTCGAGGTCGGCGGGATCGACGGGTGCGCGAGGCGAGCTCGCGAGCTGGCGCGCGAACTGTGCGCTCGCGCTGGCGAGCGCGCCGGGACCCGATAGCCGGTAGCGGGCGGGAAGCATCGGCCCGAACAGAAGTGGCTCGGTCAGGTCCGGCCACGCGAGCGGGTCGGGTGAGACGCCGAGCTCCTCGGACAGGGTCAGCGCCAGCGCGTTGTGTGCCTCGAGCGTCGGCCGCGGACACGCCAGGGCGTCTCGCATCCGCTCGACGCTGGGCAGCAGCGCCTGGCCGCTCCAGACGGCCGCGATCCAGCGCGCCTGCAGCTCCAGCAGTGGGAAGTATGGGCCCTGCAGCAGGAACTGCCCGATCACGGCGAGCCCCGGGAGGTCGGGGTGGAAGGTCCGCTGGTAGAGAGGCAGATCCACTCCGAGGATGTCCGGGACGGATGCACGCAGGTACGGCACGTCCAGGTCGTAGCCGGTCGCGCAGATGATCGCCTCGACGACGGCGCTCGAACCGTCCGCGAACGTCACGGTGCGCCCGTCGATCCGCGAGATCGTCGGGCGGCACAGAATCTGTCCGGCCTTGACCTGCGCGAGGTAGTCCTGGCATAGCGAGATGCCGGCGACGCGGAGGTCTGCGTCGGGTGCGGGCACTCCGAACTCCGCAGGGTGGCCGGCGACGCGCAGGACTCGCTCACGCTGGCGGCGGCCCCACTGCTCGGCTGGCAGCAGGCGCCGCTCGAGCGCACCGAACAGCGTGTACCACTGCCAGTCGGAGGGGACGCCGTCCACGACCTTCTGGATCACGTAGCGCGACTTGCGGAACGCGGAGATGACCGGCGCGTGCGCCGCCAGATCCGAGGCGATCTCGAGGCCGCTGACCCCGTTTCCGTAGACGAGCACGGCGCGATCCGTGAACGCGCTGGCGCCTGCGTAATCGAACGCGTGCAGCAGCTCGCCGCCGAAGCTGCCGACCACGGCCGGCACCGAGGGCTTGCGAAAGCGACCGGACGCGACGATCACCGCATCGAACGGCTCCCCGTCGACCGTCCATCCTGGCCGCACGGCCTGCACGCGCGTCTCGACGCGGATGCGATCGCACACCCCGAACATGCGCGCGTACCGCTCCAGGTAGGCGTGGATCTGCTCGGCCGCTGGATGCAGCGGATGCCCCGGCGGTGCCGGCAGGTCCGAGAAGGCGGTCATCGCTCGGCTCGTGTTCGTGCGCATCCCGAGCCACATGCCGCTGTCAGGCGCACCCGCGCGCCACTGGCCGCCGAGCCGCTCGCCTGCCTCGAACACCGTCACCTCGAAGCCGGCGTCGAGCGCATGCTTGGCGGCGACGATGCCCGAAGGTCCGGCACCGACGATCGCGATCCGCGCTCCCGATCGAAGTCGCACGAGCGCAGACTAATGGCTCGCCGGACTATGGGCCTATCAGCACCGCGGCAATCCGCCGGTGCGGGCACGACCGTTCACGGTACGTCCGCGAACGGGATCAGCCGCCGGTTGCTGAACGAGAAGGGGCAGGTGTTGGCGGGTCCCGTGACCTTCACGTGCAGCTTTCCGGAGAGGCCGGCCGCGTGCATCTCGAGGTCGCGGACGGTCCAGCTGACGCGGGCGGTCTCGCCCGTCGCCCTGGGATCGTCGATCGGATCGTTGATCTTGCTGGTGAACCTGCCGGCGGCGCGACCGC
The DNA here is from genome assembly GCA_030038955.1 of Solirubrobacteraceae bacterium. GTDB lineage: Bacteria > Actinomycetota > Thermoleophilia > Solirubrobacterales > Solirubrobacteraceae > Palsa-465. The sequence continues at coordinate 4,315 of JASHQV010000301.1, read as the reverse complement.
GGTGAATCACGACCCGCTTGCGGGTGGTCAGGCTGATGTACCCGGGGTACTTGCTGTGGCGGGGTCCGGCAGCCGCGCAGCGGTAGTACAGCTGGACGTAGCTGATCCTCCGGAGCTTCTTGCTGTACTGAACGTAGACGTAGCCGTCGCCCCTCACGTTGGCCTCGCCGGCAGGGAGATTCGGGTTCGGGGCAGAGCCTGCGAGCGCGGCTGCCGCCGGAGTCAGGAGGGCCAGCGCGCACGCCCCCAGGGTCACGCGTCGCATCGCCGGCAACCTATCAGCGAGCCAGCCTGTCCGTGCCGCATCTTCCTCCAAGCGACGCAGCTCTGCAACAGTAATGTTGCAAGTTGCAACACATATGATACGCTGTGGACATGTCCGTCTCACTCGCAGATCCGTTGGTTCGCCAGCGTGCCGCCGAGGCCGTCGAGCGCGTCGGCTGGCAGGCGGTGACACTCGAGCAGCTGGCGCGGGCGCTCGGGGTCTCGCGGGTGACGCTGCACCGTCAGGGGATCGGCAAGGCAGAGGTGCTGGAGGCGCTGCGTGACCACATCGCGGCGCTCTACCGCGAAGCCCTGTGGCCGGCGCTGACCTCCCCGGGCAACGCGCGCGAGCGGTTCGAGCAGGCCTGCGAGGCGCTGTGCGACCTGAGCGAGCGCCACCTCAGGCTGCTCGAAGGTCTGTCCGACGTCGACCGGGCCGTCGTCTTCCATGACCCGGGCGAGAACGCGCTGACGCGCGCGGAGATCACGGCGGGATTGATCCGGCTGCTGCGCGATGGCGTCGCCGAGCGCACGCTGCAGGTCGGCGACAGCCCCGAGGAGACCGCGACGGTCGTGTTCAACCTGATCGGCGGCACCTACCGGCACCTGCGCGCCGGTCACGGCTGGCCGCCCGAGCGGGCCCGCAGGGCAGTCGTCGAGATCGCCGTCCGCGGGGTGAGCGCGTGAACGCCGCGGGTGGAAGCGTCAGCGCCACCGACGAGACCCTAAGCGTCACCGCTGAGCACGTCGATACGGGCGCCGCGCACCCCCGCGTCCGCACCGACGATCTCGACCGCTGGGGACTCGGGGCGCTCGCGCTCGGACACGCCGGCTCGGATCTGTGCCAGGGGTTCGTGGCAGCGCTGATCCCGTTCCTCGTCCGCGATCGAGGCCTCGACTACGCGAGCGCCACCGCTCTGATCCTCGTGATGACCGCGACCTCATCGCTGCTGCAGCCGTTGTTCGGGTACCTGGCCGACCGCGTCTTGTTCGTCTGGATCGCGCCGGCGGCGCTGCTCGTCGCCGGAGGCGGCATCCTCGTGGCGGCGCTGTCGCACAGCTACGGCCTGCTGGTCGGCGCGATCGCGGTCAGCGGCGTCGGCGTCAGCGCGTTTCATCCCGAGGCGGCCCGCCGCGCCAACCATGCCGCCGGCGTGCGGCGCGCAACTGGCATGAGCTTCTTCTCCGTCGGTGGCAACGCCGGCTTCGCACTGGCGCCCGCGATCGTCACGCCCCTGATCCTGACGCTGGGGATCTCGGGAGCGGCGTTCGCCGCCGTGGTTCCGGCAGTCGGCGCGCTCGTGCTCGCAATGACGATGCCACATCTGCTGTCGCTGGAGCCGGATGCCCTGGGCTCGCGGCGCCGGCTGCGTGGCGCGGCGCGTGATCGCTGGCTGCCTTTCTCGCTCGTCGCAGGGCTCGCCGCCTCGCGATCGGGCGTGTACTTCGGCCTGCAGGCGCTGCTGTCATCGTTCCTGATCACTGATCGCGGTTTCAGCGCCGGCGCCGGCAACGCCGCGCTGACGGTGCTGCTCGCGCTCGCGGCGCTCGGCACGATCGTCGGCGGCCGCCTGTCGGATCGGTACGGCCGGCTGCCGATCCTGATCGTCGGCATGGCCGCGCTGCCACCGCTGGTTCTGTGCGTGCTGATCCGCGGAACGTTCCCGCCGTTCCTGTTCGCCGGCTGTGTCGGCGCCTTCTACGGGCTGACGTTCAGCGGCACGGTCGTGCTCGCCCAGGAGTATCTCCCGAACCGCATTGGGCTCGCTGCATCGGTGACGCTGGGCGCGGCGATGGGCGCCGGCGGCCTCGTCGCGGTCCTGCTCGGCTCGCTCGCCGACAGCGCCGGCCTGACGACCGCGATCATCGTGATCGCCGCGCTGCCCATCCCCGGAATCGTGCTCGCCTGGGTGCTCAAGCGCCTCGGTTGACTCAAGCGCCTCGGTTGATCGGGTGACAAGCTTACGATCGTGATCCGATCGTCGGCACGGCAGCGCCCGCGGAGCTCCGACACCGCTAGGCCTGCTCGCTGGTTGAGAGGGGGTGGTGCGATGGCGCGTCGCTGAGCGACCGTCGTGGCCGCCCCGTTGGGGCGGCGAACCGTCTCTTCGTCCTCTCTCGAGAAGGAGCAGGCAAATGGCAGAAGTTGCTGTGAGCAACGTCGACGGCGTGCTTGCGGAGGTCCGCGAGCTGGCGCGAACGCTGATCGCGCCGGGCGCCGCCGAGATCGATCGTGAGTCGCACTTCCCTCGCGAGCAGCTGAGCGCGCTGGCACGCGTGGGTGCGCTCGGCTTGACCGTCCCGCGCGAGCAGAGCGGCTTGGGCGCGGGGCTGGCGGCGCTGGCCAGCGCGTGCGAGGCGGTCGGCGGCGCGTGCGCGTCGACCGGGATGGTGTTCCTGATGCACAGCGTGACGGCGGCGACGATCGCCGGCGGTGGTGGGCCCTCCGCGGCGGCGCTGCTCGAGCAGATGGCGAGCGGCGCGGCGCTGGGCACGCTGGCATTCAGCGAGCGCGGCACCGGCGCCCACTTCTATGCGCCCGAGCTGCGGGCGGAGCGTCGCGACGGCTCGGTGACGGTGAGCGGACGCAAGGCGTTCGTCACCTCGGGCGGTCATGCCGACGCGATGCTGGTGCTGCTGCAGAGCGAGCGCGAGGGCCTCGACTGCTACGTGGTGCGCAAGGACGCTCCGGGGGTGCGCTTTGAAGGGAGCTGGAATGGCCTCGGGATGCGCGGGAACTCCAGCATCGCGGTCGAGCTCGACGATGTCGTGCTCGACGACGGTGCGCGCATCGGTCAGGCGGGCGGCGGTGCCGACCTGGTGTTCGGCGTCGTCGCCCCCACGTTCCTCGTCGGCTTGGCGGCGGTCAACATCGGGATCGCGCAGGCGGCGCTGTCGGCCGCGCTCGAGCACGCGGGCTCCCGCCGCTACCCGGACGGCAGCGCGCTGGTCGAAGTCCCGACCGTGCAGCACGCGCTCGCGAACATGGACATCGACGTCCGCGCCGCGCGGACGCTGCTGCAGGAGGCGGCGCGGCTCGGCGACGCCGGCGATGCGGGCGCGCTGGTCGCGCTGATGGAGGCCAAGATCCTCTGCACCGACGTCGCGGCGCGGGTGACGCAGGGCGCGCTGGAGGTGTGCGGCGGGCAGGCGTACACGCCGGCGCTGCCGATCGAGCGTCACCTGCGGGACGCTCGCGCGGGAGCGGTGATGGCGCCGACCAACGGGGTCCTGCGGACCTGGTCGGCGAAGGCGATCGCCGGGCTCCCGATCCCATGAGCGGCCCGGAGCTGAGACTCGGCGCGGTCGCCTACCACCCGCGGATCGTGACGATCTGGGAGCGGTTCCGCAGCTACTTCGGCGATGCCGGGGTGGCGACCGACTACGTCCTCTACTCCAACTACGAGCGACTCGTCGAGGCGGTGCTCGAGGGGACCGTCGAGATCGGCTGGAACACGAACACTGCCTATGTGGCGCTCGATCACCGAGCGGACGGGGGAACGCGGATCCTCGGGATGCGCGACGTTGACCGGGACTGGGCGACGGTGTTGGTGGTGCGCAAGGGACAACCGCTGGCGAGCGTGACCGAGCTGGCCGGACGCCGGCTCGCGCTGGGGAGCCGTGACTCTGGGCACGCGGCGATCCTCCCCCTGTACTACCTGACCAGGGAGGGTCTCGACGTCGCGAGCTGCCGGCTGGTGCGCTTCGACACGGACCTCGGCAAGCACGGGGACACCGGTGACTCCGAGCTCCACGTGGTGCGCGCGGTCGCCGACGGCGAGGCCGACGCGGGCGCGCTGTCGGCCGCCTACTTCAGCGCGTTTCGCGCCGACTCGGTGCCCGCGGTCGCCGACCTCGAGGTTGCCTGGCGGAGCCCCGCCTACTACCACTGCAACTTCACGGTGCTCGAGTCGCTCGACCACGAGCTCGGCGAGCGGTGGTCACAGGCGCTGCTGGCGATGGACTACGACGACCCCAGCCTGCGCCCGGCGATGGAGCTCGAGGGGGTGCGACGCTGGTATCCGGGCGATCGCGATGGCTACGCATCGCT
>JASHQV010000300.1 GCA_030038955.1 Solirubrobacteraceae bacterium | reverse complement strand
TCGACCTCGCCGGCGCGCTCGGCCAGCGCCTCGACGTCGACTGCGCCGCCGGCCGGCGCCCCGCGCCTGGCCTCGCGCTCCAGCTCCCGGACGCGCTCGCGCAGCTGCCGGGTGGCCGCGGGCACCCGCTCGGGCGTCACGCGCATGACCTCGCCGGCCTCGCTGACGCTGCGGTCGTGCGCGCGCATCAACTCGACCGCGGCCGGCCCCGTGATCGCCTCTATGCGTCGCACGTTGGCGGCGCTGGAGCTCTCACTCAAGACCTTGAACAGCCCGATCTCGGCGGTCGTGCGGACGTGCGTGCCGCCGCACAGCTCGCGTGAGATCACTGAGCCGCTCGCGTCCTCGGGCGCGTCCGCGTGCTCAGCCATGCTCGCGCCGTCGGGCGCACCAGCCACCTCGACCATCCGCACGACGTCTCCGTACTTCTCGCCAAACAGCGCCATCGCGCCTAGCTCGCGGGCCTCGGCCAGCGTCGTGATCAGTGCCCGTACCTGGTGCGCCTCGACGATCCAGCGGTTGACGGCATCCTCGACGTCGACTAGCTCCTCGGGGCTGAGCGCACCGCGGTGGGTAAAGTCGAAGCGGAGCTTGTCTGGCCCCACGTACGAGCCGGCCTGGCGCACATGGCTGCCGAGTCGCGCCCGCAGCGCGGCGTGGAGCAGGTGCGTCGCCGTGTGGTTGCACTCGGTGGCGTGGCGGGCGAAGCGGTCGACGCGCGCCTGCACGCGCTCGCCGGGGCGTAGCTCGCCGCGCTCGCTGACCACCGCGAGCACCTGGTCGTCGCCGACGCGCACGACGTCCTCGACCCGGGCCAGACAGTCGCCGTGCTCGCACTCGAGGTAGCCCGCGTCAGCGACCTGCCCACCACCGGTGGCGTAGAACGGGGACTCGAGCAGCTTCACCAGCGCGCGTCCGTCCTCAGCCTGCACGGCACCAATGGCAGTGTCGAGCGCGGTCGTCTCGTAGCCACGGAAGTCGGTCGTGAAACCCGCCTCACCGGCCAGCGCGAGCGCCTTGGTGCGCACTTCGCCGGCATCGCTGCCGCGAATTGCACCGGCCCGCGCACGGCGCCGCTGGTCGTCCATCAGCACTTCGAAGCCGGGCTCGTCGACGCCGAGACCGTGCTCCGCAACCAGCTCTAGCGTGAGATCGATCGGGAACCCATGCGTGTCATGCAGCAGGAACGCGTCCGCCGCCGAGATCTGTCGCTCGCCGTTCTGCTCGGCGCGAGCGATCAGCTCGTCGAGCAGCCGGCTCCCCTGCGCGAGCGTGTGGCTGAAGCTGTCCTCCTCTGAGCGCAGCCACCCCCGGACCGCCTCGCGCTGCTCGTACAACTGCGGGTAGGCGCCGCCCATCAGCTCGGTGATGACGTCCGCGTAGCGCGCCAGGAAGCCCGGGTCGAGACCGAGCGTCTGGCGGCCCTGGAGGATCGCGCGGCGCATCACCCGCCGCAGCACGTAGCCGCGCTCCTCGTTGGAGGGCACCACCCCGTCGGCGATCAGGAAGGTCATCGCGCGGCCATGGTCGGCGAGGACCCGCAGTGCCCGGTCGATCCCGAACTCCTGCCCGTAGCGGCGTCCGGACAGCTCCTCGCCGAGCGCGATCAACGGCGCGAACTGGTCGGTCTCGAACACCGACTGCTTGTGCTGCTGGATCTCCGCCATCCGGTTCAGCCCGAGGCCGGTGTCGATGTTGCGGGCCGGCAGCGGCGTCAGCGCATTCGCCGGGTTCTGGTCGAACTGCATGAACACGAGGTTCCAGAACTCGAGGAAGCGCTCGTTGTCGCCGCCGGGGAGGTCGTCGGGCTCACCACGGGCGACGCCGAGATCCAGGTACAGCTCCGAGTCTGGCCCGCACGGACCGGTCGTCCCGGACTCCCAGAAGTTCTCCGAGCGGGGGCACTCGACGATCCGCTTGCGTGGCACCCCGACCTCGAGCCACAGGTCGATCGCCTCCTGGTCGGGTCCGATGCCGAGCTGCTCGTCGCCGCCGAACACGGTGATCCAGATGTCGTCCTGTCTCAGCCCAAACCCCTCGCGCGACAGGTCCCAGGCGTATCTGATCGCCTCGCGCTTGAAGTAGTCGCCGAACGAGAAGTTGCCGAGCATCTCGAAGATCGTCAGGTGCCATGGCGTCATCCCGACGTTCTCGATGTCGACCGTGCGGAACGTCGGCTGGCAGCTCGTGGCGCGCGGGTGCGGCGGCTGCTCGGCGCCCGAGAAGTAAGGCTTCAGCGGGTGCATGCCGGCAATCGTGAACAGCGCCGAGGTGTCGCTCGCCGCAGGGATCAGCGAGGCCGGCGGCAGCAGCAGGTGGTCGCGCTCCTCGAAGAACGACGTGAACGTGCTGCGAATCTCGTCAGAGCTCATCGTCATGGGGCTTCTGCAGTGTAGGTCCGCTGATCGACGAGGCCGTCACGGATCCGGTCGTCGTCGGGTCAGCCTCGTCGGCTTTGCAGATACGCTTGGCCTCGCCCCCACGATGACCGTGCCCTTCGTCGATCTGTCGCGCCAGCATGCGCCCCTCAGAGAGGAGCTCGGCGCAGCGTTCGACCGCGTCCTCGGGGCCAGCAGCTTCGTGCTCGGGACCGAAGTGGAGGCGTTCGAGGCGCGATTCGCCGAGTACTGCGGCGTCTCCCACTGCGTCGGCGTCGGCTCGGGAACGGCTGCGCTGACGATCATGCTGCGCGCGGCCGGCATTGGCGCCGGCGACGAGGTGATCGTTCCCGCCCACACGTTCATCGCCACCGCGCTGGCGGTCATGCACGCCGGCGCCCGCCCCATCTGCGTCGACGTCGAGCGCGGCACGGGGTTGATCGACCCGGCTGCGGTCCGCGCGGCTGTAGGCCCCCGCACGGCCGCCGTGATCGCCGTGCACCTCTACGGCCAGGCATGCGCGATCGATGAGCTGCACGCCATCGCCGAGCCGAACGGGATCCAGCTGTTCGAGGATGCGGCGCAGAGCCAGGGCGCCGAGTACCGCGGACGCCGCGCCGGTGCGTTGGGGCGCGCGGCCGCGTTCAGCTTCTACGTGAGCAAGAACCTCGGCGCGCTCGGCGACGCCGGTGCGATCTGCACGGACGACGATGACGTCGCGGCGGCCGCCCGCGCGCTACGCGACCTCGGTCGGCGGGACGGGCGACACGTGAGTGCGGGCTACAACGAGCGCCTCGACGGGCTTCAGGCCGCCTGCCTGAGCGTCAAGCTGCCGCACCTCGACGACTGGAACACGTCGCGCCGGCGCCTGGCCGCCGCCTACCGGGAGCGCCTCGCCGGCGGCGTCGAGCTCGTCGAGGAGAAGCCGGAGTCGCCCTCGATCCACCACCTGTTCCCGATCCGCACCGCCGATCGGGACCTGCTGGCGGCGCGTGTGGCCGAGCGCGGCGTTAGCACCGGCGTTCACTACGACACGGCGTTGCCCGACCAGCCGGCGCTCGCCGAGCTGCGCGACACCGACACTCCAGTGGCTCGAGAGTGGGCCGCGACCGAGCTGTCGCTGCCGATCTTCGCGGAGCTGTCCACGGATGAGCTGGAGACGGTCTGCACGGCCGTCACCGAATCGCTCTGAGCAGCGAGGCTGCCCGGCATGATTGCGCGTGCGCTGGACTAGCGCCGTGCGCAGATCGTGCCCCAGCCGACGACCAGATCTCCGGCCATCAGGCAGGCGAGCTGACCCGGGGCAGCGCCCGCCGCGGGCTCATCGAGGCGCACGGTCAGCCGGCGGTGGCGTCCCGCCAGCGGCTCGCCCTCCACGTGCCCGGCCAGCGGCCGCGAGCGATAGCGC
>JASHQV010000299.1 GCA_030038955.1 Solirubrobacteraceae bacterium | reverse complement strand
TCGAACAGCACCTGGCCGCCGTCGATCACGAGGCCCCGCCGCGTGTGCGCCATCAGCGCCAGCGCAACCGTGGTCTTCCCTGACCCCGACTCGCCGACGAGCCCGAGCACCTCGCCGCGCTCCAGCGTGAACGTGACCTCGTCGACGACGTCGCTGCGCGAGCTCGCGACCACGACCCGCAGCCCCTGCACCGACAGCAGCGGCCGCGCGCCGGGCGCCTCGTCCGACCGTGGCACGACCGCCGTCGCCGCCGTCTCCGGCGACGCCGCGGCAAGCGCCGGGGCGACCTGCTCGCTGTGCTCCAGCTCGCTCACGCGCTCAGCCCCGGCGCGATCCCCGCCGTCACCATCTCCAGCTCCTCGGCCGGGCGCTCGACCCCGAGTGAGGTGCGCGCGATCGCGTCGGTGAACGTGTTCACGCCGATCGTCAGGATCGCGATCAGGATCAGCGGCGCCACCACCCCCCACGGGTTGGCGACCAGGCCGATCCGGTTCTCGTTGATCATCAGCCCCCAGTTCGCGGCCGGCGGCTGGATCCCGAAGCCGAGGAAGCTGAGGCTGGCGATGATCAGGATCGAGTAGGTGAACCGCAGTCCCACCTCGACCATCACCACCGACAGCACGTTGGGCAGGATCTCTCCCGCCATCACCCGCCGCGCGGGCGTCCCCAGCAGCTCGACGGCGCGCACGAAGTCACGCTCGCACACATCAAGCGCCGTCGCGCGCACGACCCGCGCCACCTGCGGGCCGTGCGAGATCCCGACCGCGATCAGGATCAGCCACACGTGCGGGCCCAGCACACTGACCAACAGCAGCGCGAACACGAGCTGCGGGAACGCCAGCAGCACGTCGACGATCCGCATCAGCAGCCCGTCGCTGAATCTGCCGAAGTATGCGGCCGCGATCCCCACGGTCACCCCTGCGCCGACGCCGATCGCGGTCGCCCCCGCGGCCATCGCCAGCAGCAGCCAGCCGCCCGCCAGCACGCGACTGAGTACGTCGCGTCCGAGCGTATCGGCGCCCAGCGGGTAGGCGGACGACGGCGGCGCGAACGTCTCCGTCACCGACAGCGTCGGCGAGTGGGGTGCAACGAACGGCCCGACGATCGCCAGCAGCACCACCGCACCGGCGATCGTCAGCCCGATCGCGCCGCGCCGGGTGCGCGCCGCACGTCCCAGCAGCGACAGCCAGTCCCAGCGGCCGCTCATCGCACCGCTCTCCGGCGCGGCGAGGCCAGCAGTGCGATCACGTCGGTGACGATGTTCACGAACACATAGAACGTGGTCAGCACCAGCACGATGAACTGCAGCGTCGGGATGTCACGGTTCGACACCGCGTCGACCAGCGCGGCGCCGACGCCCGGGTAGTTGAAGATGTACTCGACCACCACGATCCCACCCGCCAGATACAGCAGGTTCAAGCCCACGACCTGGATCACCGGCGGGATCGCGTTGGGGAACGCGTGCAGCAGCAGCACCCGTCGCGGCCGCAGCCCCTTGAGCCGCGCCATCTCCACGTAATCGGACTCGAGCGCCTCGATCATCGCGGCGCGCACCATCCGGAAGATGTACGGCGCGATCACGATCGCCAGCGTCGCCACCGGCAGGATCAGCTCCTTCAGGTTCTGCCACGGCTCACTCCCCGGTGGTATCGCCGAGACCGCCGGCAGCGCGTGCAACACCAGCACCGAGAACACGATCACGAGCGCGATCGCCACGACGAACTCCGGCAGTGCCGTGACCGCCAGCGCCACCACCGAGGCGACGTGATCGAACCAGCGATCACGCCGCGCCGCCGCCAGCACCCCGAGCAGGCCGGCGATCAGCGTGCCGATCACCCCGGCAGCGACCACCAGCACCGCGGAGTTGACGATCCGCGAGCCGATCAGCGCCGACACCGATTCGCCGTTCGCCAGCGAGGTACCGAAGTTCCCGTGCAGCACGCCGCCGATCCAGCTGCCGTACTGCGAGATCAGCGGTCGGTTCAGGTGCAGCTGCGCCTCCACCGCATGCAGCCGCTGCGGCGTCGCCGAATGTCCCAGCACCGCGTACGCCGCGTTGCCCGGCAGCGCCTGCGTGGCAGCGAAGATCACCACCGACACCAGCCACAGCGTGATCACGCCGAGCACGATCCGCACCGCCACCAACCGCATCACGGGATGCCCGCGCGATAGCCGCGCGAGCCGGTCCGACCCGTGCTCGGCCGCTGCCGCGAGTGCGCTCATCAGCTGCCCCCTGGCGCAGGCGTCAGCCCACCAGCGTCACTCATGTCAGCCACATGTGCTCGAAGTCCCAGTCGTTGAGCGAGGCGCCCGTCTTCGACTGAACGATGCCGCCCACGTTCGTCGCGTAGCCATCGATCACAGCCGGGAAGAACGGGATGATGTAGCCGCCCTCGTTGTAGTCGATCATCTGCATCTCGTGCGCGATCTCCGTGCGCTTCGATTCGTCGAGCGTCGCCAGCGCCTGCGTGTACAGCGCGATGTAGCGGGGGTTGTCGAAGTGACACTCGTTGAATGGTGAGGTCGGCAATGTCGCCTGCTCCACCTGCGGGAAGTAGGGCTGGTAGTACCAGTAGTCCTGCGCGAACACCCACTTCAGGTAGCTCGGGCCGTAGAACTCGGTCGAAGTCACCTGACGCAGGTTCACCTTGATGCCCGCCTGCGTCGCGTCCTGGACGAACACCTCCGCCATGTTGACCACGCCCTGGGCGATGTCGCTGGTCACCAGCTCGATGCTCATGCCATCGTGCCCGGCCGCCTTCAGCAGCGACTTCGCCTGCGCGATGTCCTGCTGCCGCTGCGGGATCGAGTGGTCGTACTCCGGATCCCAGATCGCGAAGACGTCGTTGCCGATCGTGCCGTGACCACCAAACACGATCTCGAGCATCTTCGGACGGTCGACCATCAGCCGGAACGCCTGACGCACGCGCACGTCGGTGAACGGCGCCTGATCGACGCGCATCGTGAACGGATTCCAGCCGCCGCCGTCGGAGATCACGACCTTCTTGCCGCCGCCGGTGATGCTCGCGATCACATCCTGTGAGAGCAGGTTGACGACGTCGACCTGACCGGACAGCAGCGCGTTCACCTGGCTCGACTCGTCGCTGTAGTCGACCATCACGAGCTGGTCGGCGTACGGCAGCGGCTGATCCCAGTAGTGCTCCCAGCGCGCGAACACCGACCGCTCCCCCGGAGTGAAGCTTACGTACTTGAACGGCCCGGTGCCGATCGGCTTCTTGGGGTCGAAGTCGACCGGCAGGAGGTAGATCGTGATGTTGTTGGCGAGGCTCAGGTAGAAGGTCGAATAGGGTTTCGAGAACGGCAGCTCGATCGTGTACCGGTCGAGCTTGCGGATCGCGTTCACCTGCGCGGTCTTGAGCGCGTTGGCAGCCTCGCCCGGCGCCTTCGGGTTGACGATTCGCTTGATCGAGAAGATCAAGTCATCCGCCGTCGCCTCGCGTCCGTCGTGGAACAGCACCCCCTTGCGCAGCCGGATCGTCCACGCCGTCGCGTCCTTGTTGGGCGTTATCTCCTCGGCCACGCGCAGGTACGGATGTGCCTGCGCGTCCTGCCAGACGAGCGCGTCATAGAGGTTGGCGACGCGGGCGTAGTCCGTGTTGTTGACGGGGCTGTTGGGGTCGAGCGTGTCCGAGCTCGAGCCGCCCGTCAGCCCGGCCGTCAGCGTCCCGCCGTGCCGCGGTGACCCCGTCACCGCGGTCGTGCGCGTGCTGGTCGTAGACGAGCTCCCGCAGGCGGCGATCAGTCCGCCGGCGCTCAGCGCCAGCCCGGCCTTACCCGCACCCGACAGCAGCTCACGGCGACTGATCGAATCCATCACCCTCTCCTTATCTGCTTTCACCGATTGACGCCGGCCGTCGGCGGGCGCGATCTCATCCCTACTCCTCTGCCGTCCATTCGGACGGCACGTTTGCGGCGGCCTCACGCAGCGCATCGAGGCTGCACCCCAGCTCGGCGGCGGCGCTCGCCAGCGACGACAGCACGTAGTCCTCGCGGGTGAAGCTCCTCTCCTCGAGCACGAGGCGGACCGCCAGGCCGTTGGTCAGCGCCCCGAGCCTGGCCGCGACCCCGTCGGCATCGACCGCTCGGAACTCCTTGCGCGCCTGACCGTGGCGGATGATGTCCGCGATCGTCGCGCACCAGCGCGCGTGGTAGCTGTTCTCAGCCGCCAGCATCTCCGGATGGCGGCGCGCGTACACCCAAAGGTCCATCCACAGCACCCACTCGCTCATGCTCGAGCGCACAACCAGCCGCGCCAGCCGGTCGAGCGCGCTCGCGAGCGTGTCGAGCTCCGGCCACAGCTTGGCGTAGAACTCGGCGTCGGCATCGCCGATCGCGTGCTCGAACAGCTGGTCCTTGGTGCCGAAGTAGTAGATGACGCTGGCTGGGCTGGTGCCGGCGCGCTTGGCGACGTCAGAGACGCGCACGCTCCACAGCCCCTGCTCTCGCACCAGCTCGACCGTCGCCGCCAGGATCTCCGGGCGGCGCACTTTGTCGCGTGGGCGTCGTGGCCGTGAACGAGCCTCGCTTGCCACCGTCATCTGTCCTCTCAAACCCTCGTTCCAAATGATGATTTGGACTGACCGTTAAATAGCGATCGGGAGCGGCGCTGTCAAGCGGTTTCGAGCAAATTTGTACATCTATTAACCGACCGCAAACCGTCCCCGTCATGAGCGTATCATGCGAACATGATCGCATATAATGCAAAAATCACCAGGGAGCCGATGGCCGCGCTGCGCTCGCTGTACGACCCTGCGTCGGTCGCCGTCGTCGGTGCCTCCGACGACACGCGCAAGTGGGGGAACTGGCTCGCGCAGAGCGCGCTGCGAGGGGAGCGCCGGCGGGTGGTCGCGCTCGTCAACGGTCGCGGCGGGACCGTGCTCGGGCGCGCGGCGTATGCCTCGCTGGCGGAGCTGGCCGCGCCGGTCGAGCTGGCCGTGATCGCCGTCCGGCCGGCGGCGGTGCCGACCGTCGTCGACGAGGCGCTGGCTGCTGGCGCGCGCGCGATCGTGGTGATCTCGTCGTTCGTCGGCACCCTCACCGACCGCCGCGCGCAAGAGGTGGAGCTCGCCACTCGCGTGCGCGCTGCCGGCGCGATCCTGCTGGGCCCGAACTGCCTCGGCGTGTTCGACGCTTCAACCGAGCTCGAGCTCGTGCCGGCAGCGTTGCCGCGAGGATCGATCGGCTTCGTCTCGCAGAGCGGGAACATCGGCCTCGAGCTTGGGCGGCTGGCGGAAGCGAGAGGACTCGGCTTCTCGCGGTTCGTGTCGACCGGCAACCAGGCCGGGATCGACGGCGCGACCGCGCTCCGGTCGCTGCTCGAGCACCAACAGACGCAGCTGATTGCCGTCTACCTGGAGGATCTGAGCAATCCTGGCGCGCTCGCCGAGGCGGCCGTCGCAGCCGGCGAGCGCGGCAAGCCGGTGCTGCTGATGGCGCCGGAACGAAGCCGGGCGACATCGCGGGTCGTCGCCTCGCACACCGGCTCGGTACCGGCGGCGCGGGCCGAGCTCGACGAGCTCTGCCGGGCGGGCGGGATCGAACGAGCCGCCGACCCAAGCGAGCTGATCGAAGCCGCCGCCGCGGCCCTGCGGCGGCCATCGCCGCGCGACCGCGGGTGGCGATCCAGCGACGGTCCTGAGCCGCATCCAGGGGCGCGAGCCAAGCGGGATCGGCCCTCGGTCGCGATCGTCGCCGATGGGGGCGGGCATGCCGCGCTGGCGACGACGCTCGCCGAGCGTGCCGGCCTGCGTGTTCCACGCTTCAGCGAGCGACTGGTCACGCAGCTCCGCCCGAGGTTGACCGAGACCGCGGCGGTCGATAATCCAATCGACCTCGCTGGCGCCGGTGAGCGGGACATCCGCAGCTTCGACCGGGCCGCGGCCGCGGTGATGCGCTCCGGCGAGGTCGCAGGGATCCTGGTCGCGGGATGCTTCGGCGGCTATCAGGACTATTCGGAGCGTTTCGCGGAGGACGAGCTTCGCGGTGCCCGGGCGCTGGCGGCCTCAGCTGCCGCAACCGGACGGGCGCTGAGCGTGCACACGATGTACCCGGACTCACCCGCGGCCGACGTGCTGCGCGATCATGGCGTGTTCGTCGGCGGCTCGCTCAAGCAAGCCGTGAGCCAGCTCGCTGGGCTCTTGTCAGCGCGCGGCTGAAGCGCCCGGGCTCAGCTCCAGGTGGTGCCACCGTCGCAGGCGACCGTCTGGCCAGTGATGTAGGAGGCGTCATCCGAGGCAAGGAACGCGATCACGGCAGCGATCTCGCGTGCCTCGCCGAACCGGCCGAGCGGGATCGCGTCCCGGAGCCGCTGGGCGATGCCCGGGTCAAGCGCTCCCGTCAGTGGTGTGTCGACCATCCCGGGAGCCACCGCGTTGCAACGGATTCGATGCCGCGCCTGCTCGAGCGCGACCGTCCGCGTCAGCGCGACGACGCCAGCCTTGGCGGCAGCGTAGTTGGCCTGGCCGAACGACCCGTGACGCGACTCCGAGGAGACGTTGACGATCGCTCCGCGGCCACGCTCCCGCATCCCCGGCAACACCTGCTGGCAGCCGAGCCAGGTCCCGCGCAGATGCACGTCGAGCACCTCGTCCCACTCGGCGTCCGACATCTTCAGCAGCGTGCGATCGCGGGCGAAGCCGGCGTTGTTGACGAGCACGTCAACAACGCCGAACGACTCGGCGCAGTGCCGCACAGCCGCGTCCCAGGAGGCGCGATCGGTGACGTCGTGGACGAGCGCGATGGCGCGTCCACCGGCCCGCTCGATCGCGCTCGCGGTCGCCGTCGCGGCCGCGCCGTTCCGGTCGCTGCACGCGACCGTGCAGCCCTCGGCGGCCAGCCGTCCGGCGGTGGCGGCACCGATCCCCGAGCCCGCACCGGTGACGAGCGCGATCCGTCCGGTGAACCGCGGGCTGGCGTCTCGGTTGACGCCGATGTCGAGCTTCACGGCTGCTCCGACCGGCGGGCGACGAGGTAGACGTCGCTGCCGCGTTGCACGACCGTGCCGTCGTGCTTGA
>JASHQV010000298.1 GCA_030038955.1 Solirubrobacteraceae bacterium | reverse complement strand
CCCGGTGCTGGTGCTCGGCGCGATCAGCGACGCGGAGCTGCCCGAGGCGCTGGCGGCCGGGGTGGAGCTTGTCGCCTGGGACCCGCGGTTCGTGTCGGCGGTTGCGGCCGGCGCCGCCGCGTGCGGCTCCCAACCGGTGCGGATGCACGTGAAGCTCGACACCGGCCTGGGACGCCTCGGAACCCGCGATCCCAGCGAGGCGCTCGAGGTGGCGGAGGCGATCACTCACGCAAGCCCGGCGTTGCAGTTGTGCGGCGCGATGACGCACTTCGCGACCGCCGACGGCGAGCTCGAGTTCGTGACCGATCAGCTGCGGGCGTTCACGCAGTTCGTGGACCGCCTCAAGGCGGTGGCGCCGGCGGTGATCGCCCACGCCGCCAACAGCGCCGCCACGATCCGCGTGCCGGAAAGCCATCTCGACATGGTTCGCTGCGGCATCGCCGTGTACGGTGCCGATCCGATGAACGACGATCCGCGGGCAGCCGGGCTCGAACCCGCGCTCACGCTGACTAGCTACGTGGCCGCGGTCAAGCGTGCCCAGCCCGGCCACAGCGCCGGCTACGGCCGCCGCTTCGTCGCGCAGCGGCCGACGTGGCTGGCGACGCTGCCGATCGGCTACGGCGACGGCGTCGCCCGCGGGCTCAGCAACAACTGCGACGTGCTGATCGGGGGCCGCCGCTACCCCCTCGCCGGCACTGTCAGCATGGACAACATCACGGTCGATCTGGGGGAGGACACGAGCGTCGCGGTGGGCGATCGCGCCACCCTGATCGGCGAGGATCGCGAACAGCGACAGACGCTCGAGGATCTGGCGCAGCGACTGGGTACGATCAACTACGAGGTGCTGTGCGGCATCTCCCGGCGCGTGCCGCGCAGCTACCACCGCGACGGCGCGCCCGCGTGAGCGCCCGCGACCCTGAGGGCTCGTGTGAGCGCCCCGCCGCTGCGTGAGCTGCAACAGCTGGTCAGCCCCGCCTGGCTGGTCGGCGGCGCCGTCCGCGACGAGCTGCTCGGACGCCGCAGCATCGACTTCGACGTGGTCGTCGACCGGGATGCGCGGCGCCTAGCGCGCGATCTCGGCCGAGCGGTCGATGCGCACTCGTTCCGGTTGTCGGAGGCGTTTGGCACGTGGCGCGTGATCGCGCGAGATCGCAGCTGGCAGGTTGACCTGATGCCGCTGGTCGGCGGATCGCTGGCCGCCGACCTGGCGCGGCGCGACCTGACGATCAACGCGATCGCCCGCGAGCTCGACGGTGGCGAGCTGATCGACCCGCACGGAGGCGTCCACGATCTGCGCGAACGACAGCTGCGGATGGTCACGCGGGAGGCGTTCCGCGACGACCCGCTGCGCGTGCTGCGGCTGGTCCGCCTGGCGGCCGAGCTCGACTTCGCGCTCGAGTCGGAAACCACCGCCGAGGCGATCTCGGCTGCGCACGCGCTCGCCGCCGTCGCGGCGGAGCGGGTGTTCGCCGAGCTGCGGCAGATCGTTGGCGGCCCGCGCCCGAGCCTCGGCCTCAAGGTGATGGAGGCAAGCGGCGCGACCGCCGCCGTGCTCCCGGAGCTGCTGACGTTGCGCGGGATCGTGCAGAGCGACTACCACCACCTCGACGTGCACGACCACACGCTCGAGGTCCTGGAGCGGACGGTCGCGCTGGTCGACGACCCGGGGAGCGTCTTCCCGGCCGTGGCCGACCGGCTCGCGGTGCTGTTGGCCGAGCCCTTGGCCGACGGGCTGACCCGCGGCCAGGCATTGCGCTTTGGCGCGCTGTTCCACGATCTCGCCAAGGCCGGCACGCGCGAGGTGAGTGCCGAGGGCCGGGTGAGCTTCATCGGCCACGACGCGGCCAGCGCCGAGGAGGCCTCATCGGTGCTATCGCGGCTGCGCGCGAGCGAGCGGCTGGTCGCACACGTGGCGGCGCTGGCGCGCCAGCATCTGCGTCTCGGCTTCCTCGTCCATGAGACGCCGCTCACGCCTCACCACGTCTACCGGTACCTGCGGGCTTGCCAGCCGGTGGCGGTCGACGTGACGCTGCTGAGCGTCGCCGACCGGCTCGCGACCCGCGGCCGCAACTCGGAGCGGGCGATCCGGCGCCATCTCGAGCTGGCCGCGCAGATCCTCCCGGAGGCGCTGCGCTGGCACGCTGACCCGGCGCGCGCGCCAGTGCGCGGCGACGTGCTGGCGCGCGCACTCGAGATCCGTCCGGGACCCGAGCTGGGGCGGCTGCTGGAGGAGCTCACCGAGGCGGCCTTCTGCGGCGAGGTGACCGGAGCCGAGCAGGCGGTCGAATGGGCGCGCGCACATCGGGGCCAGCGATCGAGCCGGTAGGCGCCGCTGGGTATCGGCGCGCGCATACCGGCGGCAACCCTCAAACCGATAGGCTGCCGGCGATGAGCGAAGCGAACTGCGTCTTCTGCCAGATCGCCGCGCACGAGCTGCCCGCGCAGATCCTGGCGGAGGACGATCGCACGGTCAGCTTCATGGACATCAATCCCGCCACGCGCGGGCACGCGCTGGTGATTCCGCGCCGGCATACGCGCAACCTGCTCGAGATCGAGCCCGACGAGCTGAGCGCGGTGACGCTCGCGGCCCAGCGCCTGGCCAAGCGGGTCGACGAGCGCCTTGTCGTCGACGGCATCAACCTGCTCAACTCCTGTGGCGCCGCCGGCTGGCAGACGGTGTTCCACTTCCACATCCACGTGATCCCGCGCTACGTGGGCGACCCGTTGCAGCTGCCGTGGCGGCCGACGCCTGGCGATCCCGACGAGATCGCCGCCGCCGCCGAGCAGCTTCGATAGCGGCTGGCAGTCGCCTCGAGCGGGCCAGTCGCAGCCCCAGCGCGACTGGCCCGGGAAGCTCACAATTTTCCGTTTTGTCGATGCGGAAACCCCGGTCAGCAAGCATGCCTGCTAGGTTTCCTGCGTTTGGTCGGGGCCGACTAGGGCTCGACCGTCGAGACGAGCAGCTCCGAAGGGAAATTCATCGATGGCTACGGGAACCGTCAAGTGGTTCAGCGACGACAAGGGCTTCGGCTTCATCACTCCGGATGACGGGGGCCGTGACCTGTTCGTCCACTTCAGCGGCATCAGCGGGGACGGCTACCGTTCCCTCGCCGAAGGCTCGAAGGTCTCCTACGAGGAGGAGGCCGGTCCCAAGGGACCGAAGGCGGTGAACGTAAACAAGCTTTAGCGAGCGCTCGCAGCCCGCGGTCGACCGCTTCACAGCCGGACCTCACCGGCGCAACTGCGACCACGGGCGCGTGTTCAATTTCTCTATGAAACGTTCCCTCCTGGCCTTTTTCGTTGCGACGATCGCTGGGTTCGCTCTGCCAAGCGCCGCCTCTGCGACGATCATCGAGGTGGGTCAGACGTCGACCCCGGTCGTCGCTCCGACCTGCCCGACTGGGGTTTCGAGCTCCAACTGCAAGATCGTGCTAACGCGCGTGACCGCGCTCGAGACGCTCAGCGACGGCCATGCCTACCCAACGACGATCAAGCACGCCGGCGAGATCGTCGCGCTCACCCTGGGAATCTCCGCGATCTCCAGCAGCAGCAAGACGCGCAAGTCGGATGTGTCCTACCTGGACAAGACCTACGGCGGCACGCCGAGAGCCGAGGTGACGGTGCTCCGTCCTTACGGTCCGCGGTCCAAGTACGGCTGGCAGGTGGCCGCCAACAGCAACGTGATCGCGTTGCAGCACTACCTCGGCCAGGTCGCGCAGTTCCCGCTGACGAAGCCATTGGCGGTGGTCAAGGGCGAGCGGATTGCGCTCACCGTGCCGACCTGGGCGCCGGTGCTGTCGTTCGATCTGGCGACCAGCAAGTTCGCTTACCGCCAGAGCCGGGTGACCAACTGCGCCAGCCCGCCGGGCGCACCACAGGCGCAGCTGAAGATCGGCGAGATTGCGCACTACCGCTGCAACTACGCGGGCACGCGAACCGAGTACACGGTGACCGAGATCACCTCGCCGACACCGAGCTCCTGAGCGGCGACGCCGAGCTCCTGAGCGGCGACGGTCAGCGACTCAGAAGCCCGCTCCGCCGGTGGTGGAGCTCGGCGGGGTGCCGCCCGTGCCTGCGCCTGTGCTCCCGGCGGTGCCACCGGTAGCGGGCGTTCCGGAGCTTCCGGTGCCACCGTTCACCCCGGTGCCGCCGGTGGCCGCGCCGGACGAGCCGGAGGCCGCGTTGGAGGTGTTCGCGGTGCTGGTCGTCGAGGTGCTGGCGGTTGAGGTCGTGCCGACCGACGGCGATCCCAGCGGTGGGACCGTCAGCGATGGGGCCCCCGATGTGTCGCCGCTTGGCGTGCCGCCGCCACCGCAGCCGCCGACGGCCAGTGCCAGCACCAGCACCACGCTGGCGCAGATGATCCGCGCTCGGCCGACCCCGCTGCCGGATTGATCGGTCCGCGTGAGGATCCTCCGCATCGTCGGGCTCAGGTCTCGAGTGGATCCATCCGCCTGCCGCACACGGGGCAGTCGTTCAGGTCCTTCTGGGCAAGCTGGTCACAGTGGTTGCAGAAGCGCAGGTTCTCCACCGCCCACGGCAGCTCGGAGGGGGTCGGCGCGACCGGCAGCAGCTGCGCGATCACCTGCAGCTGCTCGCCCGTCTCACGGTCGACGTATTCGACTCCCGGCTGCGCCTCGACGATCACTTCGCGACCCGTCGAGGGCGTCCGCATGCGGTACTTCTGGAGGATCCGCATCGCCCGCTTCTAGTGGGCGTGGTGGTCTTCGGGCAGCTCGGCGATGTCCCGGTTCGCGCTCCGCACCCAGATCACCACGGTGATGATGAAGCTGATCCCCCCGAGGATCGTCCAGATCCAGCTGATCGTCGTGCCGATCAGCGTCAGCGTGATCGAGACCGCGCAGATCGGCGGCAGGATCGAGGGCCGCGGGACGTGGATCTCCTCGCCGACCGGCGGCGTCTCGCGCTCCAGCTCGCGCGGCTGCTTGCTGGCGGCGGTGGCGGTCATGTCGCTGCTTGTCGTGCTCACGATTTCAGATAGATCGCTGCGACCACGAACGTCATGCCGAACATGAAAGCGCAGATCGCGCCGGCGATCAGGCCGGTCCGCAGGTTCTTGCGAGCGAGCTTTCTGTCCATGCCCAGATCCTACCGGTTCAGCCAGCCGCCGGAGCCTTTGCGGGATGCCTCCGATCGTCTCCCGGTCGCGTCCGTCACAGTTTCACGTCGATCACCATCGCGGCGAACAGCAGTGCCAGGTAGGCCAGCGAGAACAGGTACAGCCTGAGCGCAGAACGACGATCCGCGCGGCGGTAGAGCCGCCACGCGGCGGCCACGAACGCCAGCCCCAGCAGCAGCGACGCAGCCAGGTAGAAGAGCCCGAACGCTCCTGCGCAGAACGGCAGCTGCGTGACCGCGTAGAGCAGCAGCGAGTACAGGAAGATCTGCTGGCGCGTCTCGGTCTCGCCCCTGACCACCGGCAGCATCGGCACGCCGACCTTCTCGTACTCGTCCTTCATCAGCAGGCTGAGCGCCCAGAAGTGGGGAGGGGTCCAATAGAACACGATCGCGAACAGGTACACGGCCG
>JASHQV010000297.1 GCA_030038955.1 Solirubrobacteraceae bacterium | reverse complement strand
TGTCGCTCCACTCACGTGGCAAGGCACCACGCCTCAGCGCACGATCACGCGAGGGCGACGCACGGACACGCTGCCTCGAGGCATCATCGCTCGACCCAGCGATCGCAGGCGAAGGCGACTCCCGGGCCCGCGACAGCTTCGAACGCGCTGCCGCTGCTGTTCCCGTCCGCGGGCCAGGCGGACGTCTTCATCGACAGCTTCCAGGTCCCGCCGTTTCTGTTGCCGATCTATGAGGCTGCTGGGATTCAGTACGACGTGCCGTGGCAGGTGCTTGCTGCGATCAACTGGATCGAGACGGACTATGGGCGTGATCTCAGCGTGTCGAGCGCTGGCGCGGTTGGGTGGATGCAGTTCCTGCCGTCGACCTGGAGGCGGTATGGGGTTGATGCGACTGGGTCGGGGTATGCGGATCCGTACAACCCGACCGATGCGATCTTCACGGCTGCTCGCTATCTGCAGGCGGCGGGGGCGTCGAGGAGTCTGGCGGGCGCGATCTATGCCTACAACCACGCTGGCTGGTATGTGCAGTCGGTGTTGCTGCGCGCGCAGCTGATCGGCGGCATGCCGTCCAGCCTGGTCGGAGCGCTGACCGACATGGTGGAGGGACGCTTCCCGGTCGCTGGGGCCGCCCGCTACCGCGACTCCGGCCGGGCGTTCACCGACATCCAGGCGGCTCCGGGAGCCGCGGTGGTGGCGGTCGACGACGGCACGATCGTCGCGCTCGGCCGCAGCCGCGCGCTCGGACGCTTCGTGTCGCTGCGCGACGCCGCCGGCAACGTCTACACCTACGCCCACCTCGGCCGTCTCGCCTCCGTCTACCCGGTGCCCCGGCTCGAGGCGGTCAGCCGGCGGGCGATCGACCGCCAGCTGTCGCTGCCGGGATCGCCTCCTCGCGCGGCCGCTACGGCGGGCTCGCAGCCGGCGCGGTCGCCGGCGACCACGACTGGATCGCCGCTCGTTCGGTCGCCGACGGCCACGACTGGATCGCCGCTCGTGCGGTCGCCGACGACCACGGCGAGCGCGCCGCTCGTGCGGTCGCCGGCGATCACGGCCAGCGCGCCGCTGGTCAAGCAGCGGCTGTTCGCACACCCGTGGCGCCCGGCTTCGCTCGCCGCCGGCGGCGCCCAGCAGGTGAGCCCCGGACCGCTGCCCGACTACCTGTCGGACGTCCTGCACCTGCGCCGCGGGCAATACGTGATGCGGCCCCTGCAGCGGGGCGCGATCGTCGTCGCCGGAACGATCCTCGGCCGCGTGTCGGCCGCCTCGCCACAGCTGCGCTTCACGATCGATCCGGCCGGGCGCCACGTTCCGCCGATCGATCCCAAGCCGATCCTCGACAGCTGGAGGCTACTGGCGGCCAGCGCCGTGTTCCGCGCCACCTCGACCAACCCGATGTTCGGTCCGGGGGCGAGCGACCCGACGCCCGGCCAGGTGCTGCTGATGTCGAAGGCGCAGCTCAGTGACCTTGTACTGCATGACCCTAAGGTTGAGATCTATGCTTGTGGTCGCCGCGACATCGAAGCCGGCCTGATCGATCGCCGCGTTCTGGCGGCGATCGCGTTCCTCGCCGCCTCCGGCCTCGACCCGACGATCTCGGGGCTCGAGTGCGGGCACTCGGCGACCGCCGCGACGGGCGTCGACGCCGCCGGCGCCACCGGCGAGTCGGTCGACATCGCCGCGATCAACGGCATCCCCGTGCTCGGCCACCAGGGCCCCGGCTCGATCACGGCGCTGACGATCCGCCGGCTGCTGACGCTCCAGGGCGCGTTCGCGCCGACCGAGATCGTCTCGCTGATGCGCTTCCCGGGCCAGAGCAACACGCTCAGCCTGCCCGACCATGCCGACCGCATCCAGATCAGCTATGCGCCCGCCCGCGGACGCGGCGCGGACGCCGGCGCGAGCCTCACGGCCCGCCAGTGGCGGCGGCTGATCGGCCGCCTCGGCGAGCTACCCGAGCCGGCCGTGCCGATCACGCGCAGCCGCTGGGCATTCCCCGTGCCGGCCCGGCGTCGCTGAAGGTTCGTGTAGCTGTTATGCGGTGGTCAACCTCCGCCGGGTCGGCGACGGTTGACTCCGAGTTACGGAGCGAATGCGACTCGTGACGGACGGAGTGGAACGACGATCGTTGGGTCTGGATCGTCAGGCGTTGAGCCGTCCGTGCGCGATTCGGTAGACGCTCGGCTGCCACGGATTGCTGGGGGTGACGACGCCCGAACGCAAGGCATACGAGCACCGGCGCTCCGGCATCATCGACGTCGCCGGCGAAAACCATCCCCCAGTCGCCATCGGGCTGCGGGAGGTAGGTCTTGACGCAGCCGGGCAGGCGGATACCGTCGCGGGCCTCGGGCTCGCAGGCGATCAACTCCGTCGGCGAGACTCCATCGCGCTCGATTCGCATCCGTTCCGCGACGCCGACTTCACGGCCCGCAGTGGTGGCGTGCTCGAGGTCCTCGGCCAACAGCTCCTCGTCGAAGCGCACCGGGAACCGGGGACCTTCGATCGCCTACCCCTCGCCGTCTCGAGGGAGGTCCCCGAAGTGCCGATCGAACTCCTCGATGCTCATCGGCCTCGTGCCAAGGCGCTCGCGGATCGATGCTGCCGACGTACTTGCACTGGGATACTCGGGCACGAGCCGCAACTCACCCCCGGCGCCCTGCTCAGTGACGACGTAGTCGCCCTCAATGTCGCCGGTCAAGGTCACGTGCGCCGGCTCGGTCATGGCCCGATGGTAGCGCCAGCTCTGTCGCTGACCGAGCGTGTGACAGACCCTCGCACGCTGGTGAGCAGCGTCTGGCATACCACGTGCAGTGGCGGAGGCCACTCGCACGCCGCTGTGTGTGGAGAGCGCAATGAGCCCGCCTGCTCACTCCGGCCGCACGACGGTCAAGCCGTGCGCTTGGGCGGCCTCGGCCTGGTCTCCGTCGTACGTGACAAAGCAGTCCAGCGGGAGCTCGAGCGCGGTGGCCAGGTGGATCGCGTCGAGCGCGCGCTGGTGCGGTGAGAAGGGCTCGCATGCGCTAATCAGGAGCTCGCTACGCAGCTGCACAAGCCGGATCCCCGCGATCAGCTCCTCGGCCTCCTCGATCCCTATCTCCTGCCGGTAACACACGCAGGCGAGCTCCACCCGCAAGATCTCACTGGAGACTCGCAGCGGCTGCCCCTGGAGAAATCGATCGAGGGCGTCGGTCTCTGGCTCTGACCGCAGCAGCTTGACCACCGCGGATGCGTCGAGGTAGACGGTCAGTGCGGACCCCGGGCCCAGTCGAGGCTCTGACTGGGAGTCTCGACTCCCCGGTGCCGACGGCGCAGGCGGCGGGAGATGACCAG
This sequence comes from Solirubrobacteraceae bacterium, assembly GCA_030038955.1. Classification (GTDB taxonomy): domain Bacteria; phylum Actinomycetota; class Thermoleophilia; order Solirubrobacterales; family Solirubrobacteraceae; genus Palsa-465. The sequence goes on along the minus strand of JASHQV010000297.1, from coordinate 738 downwards.
CAGATCGCCGCGCGCATGTGTGGCCCCGAGGCGATCAAGCGCCCGCCTGGCCTTCTCAAGACGCCCTTCGGAAGCGTCGAGTGTCCGGGCGCCGATCAGCGCCAGCTCCCGAAGGCGGGCGGCCTCGGTCTGCGAGGACAGGTGCGCGGCGGCGTGGCGGAGGGCGTCACCCAGCTCGGGATCGCGCACGACGCTGATCCGGGAGTGGCGGGTTGGCATCCGCTAAGTGTAGCACCAGCTTATGATATAGGTGCAGCACCCGAGGGCCAGTTTCGGACGCCTGGAGCCGTGCCGATCGCCTCCGCGAGGTGCGGGCTGGTGTGGGAGCCCGCACCTCGCGTGGAGCGTCGCCGTCGACGGGGAGCTGCGCCAGCCGGGCCAGGAGGCGCTCCGGCTGACGAGCTCCGTCCCAACGGAGGGGAAGATCGGGTGCATGCGCGCCATCCGATCTCGTCCGTATCATACACATTCACGGACGCAAATGATCAGAGCGATCTATGAGGGTCCTTCGGGCCAGCCCAGGTTTCTAAGAAACATTGATGTGTGCAAGAATGTCGCCCGTGCACCTGGATGGCTGTGCCGGGCTGCTGGAGGCTTCCAGCTGCGCCGCGTTGGCCGGCATCGCCGTCGTGCTCGTGGCATCGGCCTGCGGCGGCACCCGTGCGGCGAGTCGGACGGCGGCGAGGGCACGCCGGACGACCGCAGCCCCCAGCTACCTCGTCCACGTGGCGGCGAGCT
>JASHQV010000296.1 GCA_030038955.1 Solirubrobacteraceae bacterium | reverse complement strand
TCGAGATCGAGGTGCAGGCGTGGGACCGCCACCGGCTGCTGGAGGACATGTCGAGGACGCTGGCGGAGGCGGGGATCAACATCCTCGAGATCGGCGGCACCGTCAACCTCCCGATGGTCCGCGACAAGTTCGTGGTCGAGGTGGGGGACACGCACACGCTTGACCACGCGATCAACCGCCTGCGCAACATCGACGGCGTGTTCGACGCGTACAGGGTGACGCCGGGGGCCGGGTAGCGGCCTGTACAGGGTGACGCCGGGCGCCGGATAGCGGCGCTCGAGCCGTGGCGATCCCGCGGCGGCGGAGGACCTGTGGATGGAAATGAGTCTATGGACCAATTTCCATCCACAGATGATCGGGACCTCAGCGCTCGAAGCCACGATCGCGACTGCGGGCGGGCGGCCTGAGCACTTGTGTGACGTGCGTGCGTGAGCTGGGCGTCTTGACGATCACGACCGCCTCGCCGGTCTGCAGCGTGCGCACGCGGTCGGGCTCGACCACGAACCGATCGACCTGGCGGAGCGTGCCGTGGCGCAGGTCGGCTCCGCCCCAGCGCCCCGGCCGGATCGCGTAGCTGCGCTCCCAGTCGCGGACCGTGCCGGCCAGCCGGGCGACGGTCTCGGCCGACTGCGGCACGTCCTGGCGGTGGGCGATCTTGACGGCGGTGTTGCCCAGCACCTGGTCACGGAGGCCGCGGGCGGAGCGGTCGAGGTCGGCGAGCTCCTGGGTCGCCAGCAGCACGCTGACGCCGGCTTCGCGGCCACGCGCGAGCAGCGCCATCAAGTTGTCTGAGCCGAGCGCGGAGAACTCGTCGATGCCGATCGTCGCCAGCGGTTGTGCTGCCCGTCCGGGAGCGGCGGGGTCGGCGGTCGTCTCCGTGCCCGCCGCCACCACCGCGCGGTCGGGCATCGGGGCCGAACTGGGGTCGACGGCTACGGCGCCGCCGTCCAGCTGGCGCCCGGCGGCTACAGCGCCGCCGTCCAGCTGGCGCCCGACGGCTACGGCGCCGCCGGCCAGCCGGCGCCCGGCGATCGACACCAGATCCTGAACGGCCAGCGTCCCGAGCTGCTCGGTCAGCCGCCCGTAGGTGCTCGAGTTGAGGCTGAACAGCACCACCTCGTTGCCGGCCAGCGCCCACTCCAGATCGATCCCACCGGCGCGACCGTCGAGGAACGCCCCCGTGTGCGATTCGCTGATGATCGCCAGCCGCGAGGCCAGTCCTCGCACGGCGCTCAGCTGGTCCGGCGTCAGTGAGGCCAGGTACTCGCCCACACGCGCCGCCAGCTCCGGCGCCACCCGCCGGGCGGTGGCGGCCAGCCGCAGCGGGTCAAGCGCCTCGACGACGCGCGCCAGTGTCACCGGCCCGCTGGCGATGTCGGCCTGCAGGACCTGCAGCGCGGTCTGCACGTAGCGCTCGGCGGCGCGCTGGTAGTGCGGCTCTGTGAACCGCTCGGTCGCGATCAGCTTGTCCTTCAGCTCGGTGGCGTTGCCGTGCGCCAGCGGATTCCACAGCTCGGGCCCGTCCGGCGTCCAGCAGCGGAAGCGCCTGCCGGCCGCGGCGGCAGCGTCGCGGAGCGTCGCCGCGAACGCCGGCGACCCCTTCAGGTCGATCGCCACGACCGGCTGCCCGCGCCGGATCTGGGCGGTCAGGATCCTCAGCAACGTGGTCGACTTGCCGGCGCCGCTGGCGCCGAGGATCAGCCCGTGCGCCGACAGCTGGGCGGCCGACAGCGCCACCGCGCGTCCGCTTGCGTCGATCCCCAGCGTGATCGGACCCGAGGCATCGTGGAGCGCGCTTGCCGCCGCCCGCCGGGCGCGCTGCGTTGCCTGCCAGCGGCGAGCGAGGCGGATCCCCAGCCTTACCGCCACCGTCGCGAGCAGTCCCGCGACAATCCACCCGGTCGGCACCAGCAGCAGCGCCGCCAACGCCGGCCACAGCCACCACGGGTGGCGGCGCAGCCGAGGAGGGGGAGGCGGCTGCGGCGTGGCAGGCGGACGTGGGGGCGGCTCGGGAGCAGCTGCAAAGCGTGGGGACGGCGGCGTGCTCACAGCTCGGTCGCCGCCGTTGATCGCGTGCCCACGTGCCGGCGTCGGAAGGCGGAAACGGTCGTCGCAGCCGGTGCCCGCGCTGTCCCCGCGCGCATCGCCGCACCCGGGGCCGGCGCGCCTGCCGGCGAGCCCGGCGTGAGCTGCTGGACGTGCACCCGGTCGCCGATCCCAACGCGTCGCGCGGCCTCCTGCACACGCGCGCCGAGCGGGCCCGGCGGACACAGGTAGAGCGCCGCGTCGATCCGGCCGTCGGCGGCGTAGCCGAGCATGATTCGCTCCAGTCGCCGCTGGCCCTTGCCGGTGAGCTCGAGCTCGACCGCGACACGATGCCCGCTGGCGGTATGCAGCAGCAGGTCTGGGTAGTGCAGCTGGATGCCGCCGCGCGGGCCGGTGCCGCCGATCCCGACACCGCAGACGTCGCTTCCAGGGTGGCCGCGACGATCTGAGGAGCGCATCGCCCGCTCGGACACCTGGCCCTGCAAGCGGCCGAACGCGTCGCCACGCGCCGCCAGCCACAGCCACGCGACGCCGATGTCGTGGCGGTAGCGCTCGAGGTCGGGCTTCGGCGCCGGCAGCAAGCTGCCGATCGTCCGCAGGCCGCGTCGCGTGATCCAACAGGTGGCAGGCTGGTGGGCGAAGATCTCCTGGCGCGCGACGACTCCCGCGGCGACCAGCCCGCGCAGCCGTCGCTCGGCCGTCTGCGGGCTGCAGTCGAGCAGCGCCTGCACGTGCCAGCTCGTCGCCACCCGCTGCTCGGCGAGGAACGCCAGCATTTCCACCTCGTCATCACCGATCGTCGCTCGCCGCACTCTCTATACAGAGGCCGCACGTGACCCAAAATCACCCCCCTGGTGCGTGACCTTTGGATGAAAGTGACCCTTCAGGGTCCGTTACATCCACAGGTCAGCCGAGCGGAGCCCGCGCGCGCGATCGCTCGCTCGCACCGCGACTCCGGCGCCGACCAGCGCGAGCAGCAGCCGCGCACGGCAGTTACCGATTGCTAACAAGATCGCACCCCGTGGGTCACACGAAGGTGGCACACGCGGCATACGATTTGCGCCGTCCAGAGAGTGCGCGCTCGGACCGCGGGCCGCAAAGCTCGCCTCGCGTGCGCGTGCCATCTCGACAGGCTCGCAACGACTCCGCCAGTAGCAGCGGAACACGCCTTCGTCGTCTTAGCCCCCATCCAGGGAGGATCCCGCATGTCTGAGATTACGCGCCGTCGACTGCTGGGCTCAGCGGCTCTCGGAGCCGGAGGTGCGCTCGCCTCCTCGATCCTGCCGCCGGGCCTCGCAAAGGCGGCAGCCTTCGGCTCCCGCAGCGGGTCGCTGCGCGACATCAGCCATGTCGTCATCCACATGCAGGAGAACCGCTCATTCGACCACTACTTCGGCACGCTCGCTGGCGTTCGAGGGTTCGGTGACCCGAACGTGCTGATGACCGGGTACGAGGGTCGATCGGTGTTCTACCAGCCGGATCCAGCGACGATCAGCGGCGGCAACCCCGACGGCTACCTGCTGCCCTGGCACCTCGACACCGAGACCACCAGCGCTCAGGCGATCCCCTCTACCTCGCACGCATGGTCCGTGCAGCACGACGCGCTCAACATCACGGTCGGCGCGACCGCCGGCCAGCCGACCACGGCCACCAACAACAACTGGCTTCCAGCCCACCTCAGTGCCGACGGCAGCGCCCACGGTCCGTACACGATGAGCTACTACGAGCGGCAGGACATCCCGTTCCAGTTCGCGCTGGCCGAGACGTTCACGGTGCTCGACGGCTACCACTGCTCGCTGCTCGGCCCAACCTGGCCGAACCGGATGTACCTGTGGACGGGCACGATCGACCCGAACGGGCTGAACGGCGGCCCGATCATCTCGAACGTCGTCCCCAGCCCGGCGACCGGCGAGCCCTACACCTGGACCACCTATCCAGAGCGGCTCACCGCGGCCGGGATCAGCTGGCGGGTCTACCAGGAGGAGGACGACTACGGAACCAACCAGCTCGAGTGGTTCGCCGCCTTCCAGAACGCTAAGCCCGGCTCGCCGCTGTACGAGAACGGGCTGACGATCCATTCGCCTGATCGCTTCGAGTGGGATGTGCAGCACGACCGCCTGCCGACGGTCTCGTGGATCGTGCCGACCTCGGGCCAGAGCGAGCACCCCGCATACCTCCCGGCGTCCGGCGCCAACTACCTGGCCTCGAAGCTCGACGCGGTCGCCTCGAACCTCGACGTCTGGGCGAAGACCGCGGTGATCATC
>JASHQV010000295.1 GCA_030038955.1 Solirubrobacteraceae bacterium | reverse complement strand
CAGTACGTCTTGTGTCACGGCCTCGCGCCAGCCACTCCCCAAACCTCACGACTAATTCTCCTACGGACCCTGAGCGGCACGGCATCGTCCGCTTCGCTCTACTGTCCACTTTCGCCCGCCATTCGCGTCGCAGCCGTGGCCCACAGGAGACACGATGACATCCAACACGCTCACACCGCCTGCTCGCGCCGTCGACGCGAGCACCGTCACCGAGGCGCTGCGCCGCACCGCCGCCAGCCATCCCGACGCGGTCGCGCTGCGGACCGTCGATGACGCCACCTCGCTGAGCTGGTCGCGGGCGCTGGCTCGAGTCGAGGCGATCGCCGGAGGGCTCGCCGCCCTCGGCGTCTCCCGCGGAGACACGGTCGCGATCATGCTCGGCAACCGCATCGAGTTCCACCTCGTCGATCTGGCGGCGGCGCTGATGGGGGCGGTTCCGTTCTCGATCTACACGACCTATCCGGCCGACGAGGTCGCCTACCTGATCGCCGACGCCGGCGCCCGCGTGGCGATCGTCGAGCCGGACTTCCTCGCTGTCATGCAGGAGGCCAGGAGCAAGCTGCCCGAGCTCGATCACGTGATCCTCGTGGGCGACGAGCGGGCACCCGACACGATCCCGCTGAGCGAGCTCGAGGGCGCCAACCCGGAGTTCGACGCAGCCGCGGCGGCGGCCGCCGTGCGGCCCGACGACGTCGTCACGCTGATCTACACCTCGGGCACGACCGGTCCGCCGAAGGGGGTGCAGCTGACCCACCGCAACATCATGGCCGGCGCCAGCACGGTCGAGCAGATGATCGATTTTGGCCCCGGCTCGCGGGTGATCTCATGGCTGCCGGCAGCCCACATCGCCGAGCGGATGGCGCATCACTACATACCGCTGATCTATGCGGGGACGGTGACGATCTGCCCGAACCCGCGCGAGATCGTCTCGTTCCTGCCGCAGGTGCGCCCGAACTGGTTCTTCGCGGTGCCGCGCATCTGGGAGAAGCTGAAGGCGGGGCTCGAGACGATGCTCGCATCGCAGCCCGAGGAGCAGCGTCAGACGGCCGAGCGGGCGCTCGACGCGGCAATCCAGCGGGTGCGCCTGCGGCAGCGCGGCGAGCCCGTCCCCGACGAGCTCGAGGCCGTGGTAGGGGAGGCCGATGCGGCGATGTTCGCGCCGCTTCGCGCGATGCTCGGCCTCGACCAGCTGCACGCGGTCAACGTCGGCGCCGCGCCGACGCCGGTCGAGGTGCTCGAGTTCTTCCACGCGCTGGGGATCGAGGTGGCCGAGCTGTGGGGTATGTCCGAGACCTGCGGATCGGGCCTCTGCAACCGCGTGGGTCATGTCAAGATCGGCACGGTCGGGCAGCCGGCGCCGGGTACCGAGGTGAAGCTCGCCGATGACGGCGAGCTGCTCGTGCGCGGCGCTTTCGTGATGCCGGGCTATCGCAACCTGCCTGAGCGGACAGCGGAGGCGCTCGACGCCGACGGGTGGCTGCACACGGGCGACGTCGCCGAGATCGACGCGGACGGGTTCGTGCGGATCGTTGACCGCAAGAAGGAGCTGATCATCAACGCGGCCGGCAAGAACATGTCGCCGGTCAACATCGAGGCGGCGCTCAAGGCCAGCAGCCCGCTGATCGGCCAGGCGTGCTGCATCGGCGAGGCGCGCCCGTACAACACCGCCCTGATCGTGCTCGACGCCGACTACGCGCCGGTGTGGGCCGAGCAGCACGGGCTGCCGACCACCGAGCTGGCGGAGCTGGCCGCCGCCCCGCAGATGCTGACGGCGATCCAGACGGCGGTCGACGAGGCCAACCGGCACCTGGCCCGCGTCGAGCAGATCAAGAAGTTCACACTGCTGGGCGAGGACTGGCTGCCGAGCGGCGACGAGCTGACCCCGACGATGAAGCTCAAGCGCAGGCCGGTCGCCGACAAGTACGCCGCTGCGATCGAGGCGATGTACGCGGGCTGAGTGGTTCCCCGACGGCTCAGCGTCCGGCCCCGATCGAGCGCCACACCAGCTCGATCGGGTGCTGCACCGGCAACGGTCGTCCGAGCCGCTCGAGATGATGCGTCAGCTGCGCCGCGCAGCCGGGGTTGGCCGCCGCCAGCAGCTCGGCGCCCGTGCTCAGCACGAGCTCGGCCTTGCGCCGCCCCAGCTCATTGGCCGCGTCCGGCGCCAGCAGATTATAGACCCCGGCCGAGCCGCAGCAGACGTCGTCGCGGTCCGGGAGCTCGAGCAGCTCGAGGCCCGGGATCGCCCGCAACATCTCCCGCGGCTGGCGCTGAACCTGCTGCGCGTGGCGCAGGTGGCAGGCGTCCTGGTAGGCGACCCGCAGCGGCAGCGACCCGCGCGCCGCGCGCGGCGGACCGTCGCCGATAAGCTCGCACACATCCCGCACCGAGGCCGAGAAGCGGCGGGCCTCGGGCGTGTCCAGGAGGTCCCCGTACTCCTTCATCGCCGAGCCACAGCCGGCCGAGTTCGTGATCACGTGATCGAGCGGCCCGAGCCGCGCGAACGCGTCGATCGTCGCGCGCGCCTGCCGCAGCGCGGCCGCCTGCTCGCCGGAGTGCAGCTGCAGGGCGCCGCAGCAGTCCGGCGCCGGCGCCGCCAGCACCTCGTAGCCCTCGGCCGCCAGCACGCCAATCGTCGCCTCGTGCACCTCCGGGTAGAAGACCCGCTGCACGCAGCCGAGCAGCAGACCGACGCGACCGCGGACGGCACCCCGTGCCGGCGAGTGCTCCGGCAGGTGGATCCGTCTTTGTGCTGGCGCGGGTGGCCTTGGGGCCACCCGCGCCACCGCCTCCAGCCTGCCCGGCAGGAGCCGGCGCACCCGCGTGCGGCGGCCCAGCGACAGCAGCGGCAGCAGCGCCCGTAGGCGGCGTGGATGCGGAAGCGTCGCGAACAGCAGCGATCGCAGCGCTCGCTCGGCGGCGGGCCGGCGGTGGCGGCGTTCGACCTCGGGGCGCGCCATCTGCAGCAGCTTGTCGTAGCGGACGCCCGAGGGGCAGGCGGTCACGCAGCCGAGGCACCCGAGGCACGTGTCGATGTGTTGCGCTGCCTCGGCCGAGATGTCACCCTGCTTGGCCACGGCGTCGGCGATCAGCACGATCCGCCCGCGTGGCGAGTCGGCCTCGGTCGCCCACAGCACATAGGTGGGACAGCTGCTCAGGCAGAAGCCGCAGTGCACGCAATCGTCGATCTGCGCCTGGGCCAGCTCGAGGTTTTCGGTGAGGCCACCCGCCATCCTCGCAGCAGTCTATTCCCGCTCTCTGGGTCGCTCACTTGGGCCGCGCCGCGCTCCGGGTGGTCGCGCGCGCCGGGCGGTGAATGTGCATTCATCGGGCGAGGAGAGCGATGAATGCAGATTCACCGTATTGAGCGCGGCGGTGAGCAGTGCGCCGGTGAGGGGCGCGTCGGTGGTCGAGACCACCGACGCGCCCCCATCGCTGCACCCATGAGCGTCGGATCGAGCTCGGAGCGGCGCCTTCGCTGCGCGCTCCTGGGCGTGCTCGTGATCGGAGGCTTCGCGCTGCGGTTGGCGTTTCTCGGCGAGCCGATGCGCTACGACGAGGCGTACACGTTCGACGCCTACGCGATCCATTCGGTGGGCTTCATCACCTCGACCTACGTTTACCCCAACAACCAGATCCTCTCGACACTGCTCACGCACCTCGCTTGGCGGTTGTTCGGCAACCACTTGTGGACGGTGCGCTTCCCGGCGGACGTCGCCGGCCTGGCGATCCCGCCTGCCGCCTACGCGGTGACTCGGGAGCTGTACGACGCGGACGCCGGGTTGTGGGCGGCGGGACTGACAGCGACCTCGGCGCCGCTTGTCGACTACTCCGTGGACGGCCGCGGCTACACGCTCGGGGTGCTGCTCGTGCTGATCCTCGTCTGGCTGGGCGTACGCCTGCTGGACGATGAGCCGCAGTGGTGGCTGTGGTGGCTGCCGTTCGTCGGCGTGGCCACGCTGGCTGTCTACACGATCCCGACGATGGCCTACGCGGTCGCGCTCGTCGCCGTGTGGATCGGCGCGAACGCGCTCGTCATGCGGAGACGCTCCGCTTGGACCTTGCTGGTGGCGCTAGCCACGGCTCTGCTAGTGGCGGGTGGGCTTTCGCTAGCGCTCTACCAGCCTGTGCTCGGGCAGCCTGGGTGGACGTTCGTGCATCCGCTGTCGCCGACCTGGTCGAGCCTGAGTCATCTGATCTCGTCGGTGTGGTCGAATTGGAACCGGTCCTCGCCCCACCCGCTCGACTGGCTTGTGGCGCTGGGCTTCCTGATCGGGCTGGCCCTGCACAGACGTCGTGCGCAGCACCCGGTTCCGTTGGCGGTCGCGGCGATCGCGACGCTCGTCGTGATCGCGATCGTGGCGCCGATCTCCCCGTTCGTCCGGACCTGGCTATACCTCGCGCCGATCTACCTGATCACCGCTGCAGCGGGACTGGCATGGGGATGCGCGGCGCTGGCGCGAAGGGCGGCGCTGGCGCGAAGGCTCCAGCTGTGGACACGTCGGCCGCCTCAGGGTGGCACTCCACCGGCGACGCGCGGCGGGATCAACCTGATGCTCCAGATGGCGGCGCTTGTGCTGGTTGTCGGCGGCCTCGCCGCCGCCGTCGCCGTGCAGGGACAGCACGGCGCCGAGCAGACCCCAACCTCCGACAACCACCTGGTGTCGTTCATCCGCGGCCACCTGCGACCCGGAGAGCAGGTCGAGCTCGTCGGTGGCCTCGTCTACTACCCCGCGTTCTACTACTTCACCCGCTACCACTACACCCCGCCCCTGTTCGCTCGCCCACCAGAGTTCTCGCGCCGCGGCGCCCGGCTACCGGCACACCTGCTCGTGATCACCGTGAGGCCGACCTTGCCGAGCGCAGTGCTTGCGGTCCTCAAAGGACAGGGCGTCGTGCTCGCGCCCTGCCGGGTGACGCTGGTCAAGCGGATGGAATACCTCGACGCATTCGTCGTAACGCGAGCATGACAGGCGCCGAGCACGCGACCGGCAGGCCTGGCTCAGATGCCGGCGACGAACGCGCCCGGGTTGCAGACGCCGGGCGGGTCGAAGCGGCGCTTGACCGCACGCATCAGCTCGGCTGCCGACTCGGCCGGCGCATCCCAGGCGGTGGCCAGGTCGCGGTGGGCGGGGGGCACGTCGAGCACGGTCGAGACGGCGCCGGTGGGTAGCGAGGATCGCAGCTCGGCGATCCGCGCGGGGTCGAGCTCCAGGTAGCTTGTGCCGAACGCCGCCCGGCCCACGAGGCTCGCACCGACGCCGTCGGCGGCCGCGATCACCGCGTGCAGCTGGGCGCGCCGGGCCGCCACTCGCACGATCGCCTGCGTTGCCGACCGCTGGCCGGCGCGCTGGCGCTCCCATAGATCGCTGTCGTCGTCGCTGACGTCGAGCAGTTCGAGCCGGGTCTCGCGCATCAGCTGGGCGGCGCGGTCGGCGCGCCGTGACGCCTCGCGGCCGGCCGCTCGCGCCAGGAGCCGCCCCTCACCCGCCCGCCAGGCGACGTCGAGCGCCTCGAGCTCGAGCGGCGCTCGAGCGAGCCGGATCGCCGCGTCGCGCAGCAATTCCGGGGCGTCGGTTGAGGCCACGGCGGTCACGCGAGCGACCGGCAGCGGGTGCAGGCGCACGCTGACCGACAGGATCACGCCGAGCGTCCCGAACGATCCCGTGAACAGCTTGCCGAGGTCGTAGCCGGCGACGTTCTTGATCACCTTACCGCCGGCACGGGCGATCGTCCCGTCACTGAGTGCGACGGTGACGCCGAGGATCAGGTCCCGCGGCTGCCCGAAGCGGTGACGGAGGGGGCCGCAGTCTCCGGTCGCGAACACCCCGCCGAGCGTCGCGCCAGCAGGAGAGCGAGCGCCATCGGGCGAGCGCGCGGCGTCGTCGTCGGGAGCGCCGCCCGCAGTCGGCGGCGCGAGCGGCGGGTCGAGCGCCAGCATCTGTCCGCGCTCGGCGACCTCGGCCTGCACCCGGGCGAGCGGCACACCGGCCTCGAAGATCGCGGTCAGGTCGCCGGCGTTGTGCTCGAGCGTCGCGTCCAGCGCGAGCGTGCTCAGCGTGACCTCGCCGGCGACCGCGCCGCCCCAGCCGAGCTTCGTGCCGGCGCCGGCGATCCGCACCTGCTGGCCCGCCGCGGCCGCCGCCGCCAGCGCCGTGGCTGCCTCCTCGAAGCTGTCTGGACGGACGGTCGTGGTCACGCTGGCGACTCGCTGCTCCGTCCTAGAGGCGCGTTGCCACGCCCTCGCGCTCGAGCGGATGCTCGCGGTAGGGGCCGGGCACCTCGCCGCACAGCCGCGGCGTCGGCATCACCTTGCCCGGGTTGGCGAGCCCGCGGGGGTCGAACGCACAGCGCAGGCGCTGGAACGTGTCGAGATCGTCGGCGCCGAACATCGCCGGCATGTAGTCGCGCTTGTCGACGCCGACGCCGTGCTCGCCGGTGATCGAGCCGTCCGCGTCCACGCACGCCTTGATGATCATCCCGGCGAGCTCCTCGGCGCGCGCGGCCTCGCCCGGACGGCCGGAGTCGTAGCAGACCAGCGGATGCAGGTTGCCGTCGCCGGCGTGGAACACGTTGGCGACCGACAGCCCGTAGTCGGTCGCGAGCTCGTCGATCCGCGCCAGCACCTCGGCCAGGCGGGTGCGGGGGATCACGCCGTCCTGCACGTAGTAGGCGGGCGCCACCCGTCCCATCGCCGCGAACGCGGCCTTCCGCGTCTGCCACAGGAGCTCGCGCTCCTCCTGGCTGAGTGCGACCCGCACGTCGCGAGCACCGGCGCCCGTGCACAGGTCGACCAGCTGCTCGAACTGGGAGCTGCACTCGTCGTGTGGCCCATCCAGCTCGACCAGCAGCGCTGCGCCGGCGTCGAGCCGGTAGCCGGCGCCGGTCGCCTGCTCGGCGGCCTTGATCGACAGCCGGTCCATCATCTCGATCGCTCCCGGCAGCAGCCCCGCAGAGACGATCGCGCTGACCGCCTCGCCCGCCGCCACGGTGGTCTCGAAGAACGCCACCAGCGTGCGCACGCTCTCCGGCGCCGGCACGACGCGCAGGCGGATGCGGGTGGCCACGCCGAGCGTCCCCTCGGAGCCGACGAACGCTCCCAGCAGGTCGTAGCCGGGCGCGTCGCGCTGTAGCTCGACCGTCTGCCCGCTCGGCAGCACGACGTCGAGGCCGATCACGTAGTTGGTCGTGAACCCGTACTTGAAGCAGTGCGCGCCGCCCGAGTTCTCGGCCACGTTGCCGCCGATCGAGCAGACGATCTGGCTGGACGGGTCGGGCGGGTAGAAGTGCGTCGGCGCGACCACGCGCGAGATCCCCAGGTTGGTGACGCCCGGCTCCACCACGACCTCGCCTTCATCGAGATCCACGGCGAGGATCCGCCGCATCCGCGCGAGCACGATCAGCACCCCCTCGGCGACCGGCAGGGCACCTCCGGAGAGCCCGGTGCCGGAGCCGCGCGCGACCCACGGGACGCCGGCGTCGTGACAGGCTGCGACGACCGCCTGCACCTCAGCGGCGGTGCCCGGCAGCACCGCCGCCAGTGGCGTCTGGCGGTAGTGGAGCAGCCCATCGGAGCGGTAGGTTGCGAGCGCGTCCGGATGCGTCAGCACATGCTCCTCGCCGACCACCGATCGGAGGCGCTCGACCAGCTCCTGTCCGGCGTGCATGCGGGAATTGTTGCGCGCCTGGGGGGCGATGTGCACGAGCCGACGGCGGGCGAAGGCGGCGTCCGAGGCGGTCGTGTGGGGAGACGGCATCCGCGTCTCCCCACCCCGGCTACTTGACCGTGACGCTTACGGTGCGGCTGTAGATCGTCGTGCCGGACGCGGCCAGCAGCGAGTCGCTCGGGTACGTCCACTGCAGCTCGACCGTGCCGCTGCTGGGGAACGTCAGATGCGTGTCGAAGTAGCCCTCGGAGGAGCTGATCGGCTCCACCGCCAGAGCCACGTAGCGGCCCGTGCCCTTGGCCTTGAAGAGGATGTTCACGTGCTGAGGCAGCCCCGGCTCGTCGAGCATGACGAAGTGCACCGGCCTGACCGCACCCCACACCTCGAGGCTCTGGGTTCTGCTCGAGGCGGTGGTCTTCGGCAGATACAGCGGCATCCGGAAGGCAGCGAACCCCGCCTTCTTCGTGCCGTTTGCGTTGATCAGGCCGCTGGGGTAGCCCTGGCCGTGCTTGGGCTTGCGCGGGTCCCGGAGCAGGTACTGGTCGAACGACGCGATCCGCGAGTCCTTCCAGGCGATGTACTCGGCCCAGTTGTCGTAGTAGGCGGCGGTCGCCTGGGACGGGTAGTGGTAGGGATACGTGCGGCTCGGCGCCACTGGCGGGTCGGTGATGTAGCCGAACTCGGTGATCCACACGCCGTACTGCCGGTGTGAGCCGTACGCGCCGACGACGCGGTTGAGCCCACGTTCGAGGTTGCCGATCGTCGCCAACGTCGCGTAGTTCGGCTTGATCTCGTTGAAGTGGGCCGGCTGGTAGGAGTCCTCCTCCCTGTCGGGCGGGTACCAGCGCATGTACGGGTGGTCGGAGACGCCGCTCGCCTTGAACAGGGCGGGGTTGCGAGCCGCGAAGCTGCGGGAGCCGGCGGCCGTGGTCGGGCAGCCCATCAGCGACGCAGTGTGGCCGCGCAGCTCGTGGTAGCTGCCGTTCAGGCAGTACAGAGCGCGCAGGAAGACCAGCGGGGTCATCATGTTGAAGTTGCCGAACACGAGCTCGCCACGCGGAGCCAGCTCACCGATCAGCAGCCTGTCGGAGCCATGCCCGGTGGCGTGCAGCGCGCTCCACGCCTGGTCGACCAGCGACCGGTAGTAGCGGGGCGAGTCCGGGACGTCGCCTGCATGGTCAGGCAGCGCCTGGGGCGCCATGCTCGGCCCGTAGTTCGGCTCGTTCCAGATCGACCAGAAGCTGACTCGCGGCAGATCGTCGGGGTTGCCCGGGTCGAGGCGCTTGGTCACGGGGTCGTAGTTGCCGCTGTAGCGGGTCGCCACGGCGCGCACGAACTTGCCGTAGTCCGCCGCCGAGGGCTCCCAGTTGTGGAACGGATAGCCGTGGATGTGAGGCATCCCCTTGCCGGTGGCCCACAGCGGAGCGCCGCCGAGCAGGTCCATGTCGACCGTGATCCCGTCCGCCTTGGCGTCTTCGACGATCCGGTCGAACGGAGCCCACTTCGACTTGGAGTAGGCCGCTGGGCTCGACGCGTTGAAGTGCTTCGGCGCCCGGAAGGAGTTCGGGTCCGGTGCGACCGCCTGCCACCGGAGGCTGATGCGGATCGTGCTGACGCCCAGCTCGCGCGCGGTCATCAAGGTCCCGCTGGGGTTGGTGAGCATCAGCGGGTCGTCCTGGAGGATCGTGGTCTGGCTGTGGTCCGCGAGCGCCGGATGGGCGGTCAGGGCCAGCGCGCAGACGCAGCCCAGCAGGGCGAGCAGCAGGGTGGTCCGCCGCAGGCGCGTAGGCAGAAGCTGGGAGATGGTGGGCATGGGTCGGCTGACGGGTTGGGGGTTGACGGTCGCTCTTATTCGAGCTTGAGCAGGCGGGCCGCAGGCGTCTCTCCCGCAGAGGGCCGCGCTCCCACGTACAACCCACGGCGGGCGTCCGGGTTGCGCTGCACGGCGAGGAACGTCGTCGGCTCAGCGACGTGGGCGGCTCGTTGCAGCCCGCCTAGGACCGCGATCATCGCACGCGCGCGCCTGGTTCAGAGGCTGATCGCCTGTACGCGGCTGTACAGCGCCCGGCCCGAGCCTGCCCATCGCAGGCGAACCTGTCCGCTGCTCGGGAAGCGGACGAGCACATCGAAGTACCCGTGCGGATCGGTCAGGCGGAGCGTTCTGAGCGTGCGATAGCGGGAGGATCCAGTGGGCTCGAACTGGATCTGCACCCGCTGGAGCGTGTGCGTGCGGGCGGCCACCACGGGCGCAGGGCGGACGCAACCCCACACCTCCAGCTCGGCGTTGCGGCTGTCATGCGTGACGGGCAGATACAGCGGCATCCGGTAGGCGTCGTAGACGTAGGGCTTTGGAGTCCCGATCCACGACTCGAGCCCGGTGTCGAAGTCAGACCGCGCGGTCGGACCTGGGTCGAACAGCAGATACTGATCGTAGGAGCGGATCCGCGGATTCAGCCAGCTCAGGTACTCAGCTTGATTCAGATACAGCGCCGCTGTCTTCGGCGGCACGCCGAGCGCGGTGGGCGGGTCGGTGCGGTAGCCGAACTCGGTGGAGTAGATCGGCAGTTGCACCTTCTGACCCCACGCAGCGGCGGCGCCGTCGAGCGTGGTCTCCAGGCTCGACAGAGCCGCGAAGTCGGCGTAGTCGGAATCACCGGGCACCCCGACGGTGCGCACATTGGGAGCAGACGCGTCCGGGTACGGGTGGTCCGCGAACCCGGAGGCCTTGAACAGAGCCGGGTTGTCGCTTACGAAGCGCTTGTCCTCAGCGGCGGTGCTCGGGCATCGCCGCTGCACGGCCGCCTTTCCCTGCAGGCGCTGCAAGTCCGCGCCCACGCAGTACAGAGCGCGGATGAAGCGCAGCGGCATCATCCCCCCGAAGTCGCCCGGCAAGCCGGGGCCGGCGACGCCACGTGGCGCCGTCTCCCCGATCAGGATGGTGTCGCGCTGGGGGTTATGGCCGGTGGCGCCGAGTGCCGTCCAGGCGGCGTCCAGCAGGCTTCGGTACACGCGCGGCGCGACTTCGACCGACCCGACCGCCTGGGGCGAGAGGTAGTGCCCATAGTTCGGCTCGTTCCAGATCGACCAGAAGTCGACCCTCGGCAGCGGGCGTGACTCGCCCGGCGGAATGTACCGACCGCTGTAGCGCAACCCGAGCGCGTGTACGAACTGGCCGAACCGCGACGCGGACGGCATCCAGCCGATGTCGTACGGGCTCCCGCGAGGCGCCCCAGGTCCTTCGGCCCACGTCGGTATCGGTCCCCCAATCGTGAGGTCTATCCCAATCCTGTCCGCGGCGGCGTCGCGGACGATCTCATCGAGCAGGATCCAGTTGGTGGCTGGGTACGCCGCCGGATCTGAGGCGTTGAACGCCGGGGCGGTGGTGGCCATTGGGTCCGGGGCGAAGGAGGCCCACGGGATGAACACCCGCACCTCGTCCACCCCGAGCGCCTTGAACGTGCTCAGAGCCTTCGACGGATCGGTGTGCAGGAAGTGCTCGTCCTCGAAGATCGAGATCAGATTGCTGTGCGTCCGATGCAGCGGCGCAAGTGCCGTCGATCCACAGCCGGCGACAAGCGCGCCGAGCACGGTGGCGGCACAGCACAGGCGTAAGGCGATCCGCGAGCCGGGCAAGCCGGTCAGCATAGGCGGTCGCGGTTCGTCCTTCCTAAGCCACGTAGGCGATTCTCCTACACTCGGCACCGATGCCCCTCGTGACGCAGCCGCGCCCCGGCGAAGGCCGGCAGGTCGCGCGTGCTCGCGGTCACAGGGTGGGCGTGGACTCGCTCAGCCCCGAGGGCTGGATGGCGGTGGCGCTGACCGTCGCGGCCGGGCTGCTGCGCTTTAGCACCCTGACCAGCCAGAGCTTCTGGCTGGATGAGGCGACCACCGTGCACGAGGTCGGGCTCTCGTTTGGCGGGATGCTCAGCGCGATCGCAGCGCACGAGTCGACGCCGCCGCTGTACTTCATGCTCGCCTGGATTTGGACTCGGCTGTTCGGCGCGGGTGAGTTCGGACTACGTTCGCTCTCGTCCGTCGCGGGAACGGCGCTGATCCCCGTCAGCTACCTGTGTGGGAGGGAGCTCGTCTCGCGGCGGGCCGGGCTGGCCGCGGCTGCCTTGGCGACCTTCAGCCCGTTCCTCATCTGGTACTCGCAGGAAGCTCGCGCGTACATGCTGTTCGGACTGCTCGGCGCTCTCTCGCTGCTGTTCTGGGCCCGCTACCTGCGCACCGGCGCCGTCGCCGATGCGGTCATCTGGGCCATCTGCTCGGGCCTGGCGCTGCTGACGCACTTCTACGCGGGTTTCGTGATCGCCCCGGAAGCGCTTTGGATGCTCTGGCATCAGCGCACGCGGCTAAGCGCGATCGCCGTGGCGGCGGTGGCCGCCGTTCAGCTTGCGCTCGTACCGCTCGTGGTCGAGGACACGTCTCACCCGCTGCTGTCCTGGCTGCAGCAGTTTCCTCTGTACGTGCGGCTCGAGCAGATCCCGGTTGACTTCGGAGCCTCGCAGCTGTACCGGAGCACGGCGCTCAGCTGGGGCCTTCCCGGTGCGGCGCTGCTGCTGGCGATCGTGCTCGTCTTGATCGCCTTCGGAGGCGAGCGATCCGAGCGTGCGGGCGCGGCCCGCGCCGGAGCCGTCGCCGCCTTCGCGCTGCTCGTGCCGGTGCTGCTGGCCGAGCTCGGTCACGACTATGTGTTCTCCCGCAACTTCATCGTGGCATGGGTCCCGCTCAGCGTCGTCGTCGGGGCGGCCTGCACTACGTCTCGCCTGCGCGTCCCCGGAGCGGCGGTGCTGGTCGCGCTGCTCGCCGGGTTCATCTGGGCCACGGCGAAGATCGACGGCGATCCTGCTTACCAGCGGCCCGACTGGCGCGCGGTCGCCTCGGCGCTCGGGAAGCCCGCGGCGCCAAGGGCGATCGTCACCTATGCGGGCAACGTGGCGGAGCAGCCGCTGGCAATCTACCTGCCCCAATCGACGTTCAGCTATTCGGGGATCCCGTCGTCGCCTGCCTCCGTGTCGGTGGCGGAGGTGATCGTCCTTGCCGATCCGATCGACGCTGTGTCACGCGCTCCGCTCCGTGGAGCCCGACTGATCTCAACCCGAATCGTGGCTGGCGTGCTGATCGTCAGCTTCCGCGTTTCGCCGGAATGGCGGGGATCACCGGCGGTGCTCGCTGCTAGGGCGGGTGCACTCCTGCCTTCGCACCCGCGGCTCGGGCCGGCGATCCTGATCCAGCGCTAGCCTGGTAAGTGTCCTTGGTCAACACGGCCGCCGAGGTTGTGATTCAGGCACAACGCCCCTGGCGACTCCCTTGAGGCTGCGACTAGCAGGTCCGACCGAGCCACTAAATTCCGCCTCGATGTCGCGAATCAAGCCGATTCTGCTCGTGTGCATGGTGCTCCTGGCACTGGCGCTGCTGCCTAGCCAGGCGCTAGCGCTGGCGCAGCCAACCTCCGACTGCTACAAGCACAACGGCCAGCTGACTCGCCACTACAGCGTCGCTGAGCTGCGCCGGGCCCTGAACACGATGCCCGCGGACGTCAAGGAATACAGCGGCTGTTACCAAGTGATCGAAGATCAGCTGTTTCGCCAGCTCGGACGGCCGGTTCCGGGCGCCAGCCAGAGCTCTCAAGGCTCTGCCGGATCGATCATCTCGACGCCGCTGCTGGTGGTCCTGATCGTCGTCGTGATCGGCGGCGGTGGACTCGCATACGTCGCCTGGCGACGCGGCAGCGGGGGTGGTGGCACCCCGCCCACCGCCGCCGCCGGTTAGCACTCGGTTAATCAGCTCCGTAGAGGCTCTGCTGCGCGCTCGTGCGGCGCTCGCCAGGCGCGCACGTGCAGCGGCAGAAGGAAGTTCGCCGGAACGCTGCGCGACCGCGGTCCCGCAATCGGTCTCAGGTCCAACTCGGCCTCTACACTCAGGCGTATGGCATCCGAACGCCAGATCGAGGTCGGCGGGGTACCGATCGGCGGCGGAGCGCCGGTCGTCGTCCAGACGATGACGAAGACGGAGACGGCTGACCTGGGCGCGACGATGGCCCAGATCAAGCGGGTGGCCGAGGCCGGGGCGGACCTCGTGCGCGTCGCGGTTCCCCGCGACAAGGACGCGGAAGCGCTGAAGACGATCGTCCGGGACTCGCCGATCCCGGTGATCGCGGACATCCACTTCAACCACACGCTGGCGCTGAAGGCGCTCGACGCCGGCGCTCACTGCGTCCGCGTGAACCCCGGCAACATCGGCGGGCCGGACAAGGTCGCGCAGGTGGTCGCGCACGCCAAGGAGCTCGGCACGCCGCTGCGGATCGGCGTCAACTCGGGCTCGCTGCCGAGGCATCTACGCGAGCTCGAGTACTCCAACCCGGTGGAGGCGCTGGTCACGGCCGCGGTCGAGTTCGTGGAGCTGATGGAGAGCCTCGAGTTCGACAACTTCAAGGTGTCGATGAAGTCGACGTCGGTGCCGAACACGATCGCCTCCAACCGGATGCTGGCCACGAAGATCCCGTACCCGCTGCACCTCGGGATCACCGAGGCGGGCACCAAGTGGTCCGGCTCGCTGAAGTCCGCGGTCGGCCTCGGCACGCTGCTGGCCGACGGGATCGGCGACACGATCCGGATCTCGCTGTCGACCTTCCATGCCGAGGAGGAGGTCAAGGTCGCCTGGGAGATCCTCAAGGCGCTGAAGCTGCGCGAGCGCGGCCCGGTGCTGATCGCCTGCCCGACGTGCGGACGGCTGCAGTTCGACATGGACACGGTCGTGGCCGAGATCGAGGAGCGGCTGCGGGCCTACGACGATCCGATCGAGGTGTCGGTGCTCGGCTGCGTCGTCAACGGCATCGGCGAGGCCCGCCACGCGGACTTCGGGATCACCGGAGCGAGAGACGCAGGCATGATCTACTCCAAGGGCGAGCCGATCCGAAAGGTCAGGACCGAGGAGCTCGTCGATCAGCTGTTCGCCGAGATCGACAAGTACTACGCGGCCGGCAAGCAGGTCGTCCGCGACGAGGCTGACGCCGCCGAGGCCCGCGCCTGGCTGGCCGACAACGAGGACGCCACCGCGATGACGCCTGAGCGGCTGGCCCGGCTAGAAGCGGCAGCCGCCAACGCCGACGGCGGCAACGGCGCCAGCAACGGCGGCGGCAGTGGCAACGGCGGCGGCCGCAGCAAGAGCCACCCGCGGCTCGACGAGGACGCCTCGCCGGTCACGGGCCGGCGCTTCACCCGCTCCTGACGCGAACGCTGGCCGCGCGGGCGTGCCCCTACGAGGGCGCCCAAACGAGCAACCGCACGAGGGCGCCCAAACGAGCAACCCCAAGGGGGCGCCCCACCATGGCGCCCCCATCGAACAGCTGATCAGACCCGCTCGAACCCCTCGGCCACCCGCGGCCAGTTGACCACGTTCCACCAGGCGTCGATGTAGTCCGGGCGGCGGTTCTGATAGTGGAGGTAGTAGGCGTGCTCCCACACGTCGAGGCCGAGCAGCGGCGTCTGCCCGTCCATGTAGGGGCTGTCCTGGTTTGCGGTCGAGACGATCTGCAGACCGGAGCCGTCGTGCACCAGCCACGCCCAGCCCGAGCCGAAGCGCTTCACGCCGGCGTCCTTCAGCGCCGCCTTGAACTGCTCGAACGACCCGAACGCCGAGTCGAGCGCCTGCCGCAGCGCCCCCTCCGGCTCGCCGCCACCAGCTGGCGACATCCACTGCCAGAAGAGCTCGTGGTTGGAGTGCCCGCCGCCGTTGTTGCGAACCGCGGTGCGCTTGTCGGCGGGGATCGCGTCGATGCTGCGCAGCACCTCGGCGATCGGACGGTCTGCCCAGTCGGTGCCCTCGAGCGCCGCGTTCGTGTTGGTCACGTAGGTGGCGTGATGCTTGTCGTGGTGGACCCGCATCGTCGCCTCGTCGATGTGCGGCTCGAGCGCGTCGTAGCCGTAGGGGAGTGGGGGAAGGTCGTAGGCCATGTGAGGATCTCCTTGCGTACGCTTGGGGCTTGTTGCTGGCGTCATACCACTCCTGAGACGATTCCGCACTGATGCCGCGCCTATCCGAGTACCTGCTGCCGACCGAGCGGGAGCCGCCCGCCGACGCCGAGGCGATCAGCCACAAGCTGATGGTCCGGGCGGGGCTGATCCGGCAGGTCGGCTCGGGGCTGTGGTCGTGGCTGCCGGCCGGCTGGCGCGTGCACCAGCGGATCGTCGAGATCGTCCGCCAGGAGATGGACGCGATCGGCGGCGAGGAGATGCTGATGCCGGTGCTGCAGCCGGCTGAGCTATGGCGGCGCAGCGGCCGCTACGGGATCGAGGAGCTGTTCAAGCTCAAGGATCGCCGCGGCGCCGACCTGGTGCTGGCGATGACGCACGAGGAGGTGGTCACCACGCACGTCGCCACGATCATCCGCTCATATCGCGATCTGCCCCGGATCCTCTACCACATCCAGGTCAAGGAGCGCGACGAGCCGCGCCCCCGCGCGGGCGTGCTGCGAACGCGCGAGTTCGTGATGAAGGACTCCTACACGTTCGACCGTGACGAGGAGGCGCTCGGGCGCGCCTACGACAAGCACGTGGTCGCCTACGACCGGATCATGGACCGCTGCGGGCTCGAGTGGTACCGGGTCGAGGCCGATGTCGGGATGATCGGCGGTTTCGGCGCCCACGAGTACATGGCACCGTGCCCGGCGGGCGAGAACGAGGTGGTGCTCGCCGGGGGGTACGCGGCCAACATGGAGGTGGCGACGGCCGACGCCCAGCCGGTCGAGCTGCCGGCGCACGCGTCGGCGCCCGAGACGGTGCCGACCCCGGGGATGACCACGATCGAGGCGGTCGCCGGCGCGCTGGAGCTGCCCGCGGGGGCGCTGCTGAAGGCGTTCCCGGTGGTGCTCGACGGCGGCGAGCTGGTGCTCGTGATGCTGCGCGGCGACCACCGGATCAATGAGATCAAGCTGGGGCTGGCGCTGCGCTCGCAGTTCCGGCCGGCCCATCCCGACGAGGTGCAGCAGCGCCTCGGCCCGCCCGGCTTCATCGGCCCGGTGGGGGCTGACATGCGGGTCGTGCTGGACGCCGCGGTGCGGACCGGCGACGGTGCCTCGTACGTGACCGGCGCCAACCGTGCGGACCTCCACCTGCGCGGCGTCGAGCCGGGACGCGACTTCCAGTTCGAGCAGGCCGACGTGCGCAAGGTCGTGGCGGGCGACACCGTCGGCGGCGCGCCGCTGCGGATCGAGCGGGCGATCGAGGTCGGCAACATCTTCAAGCTCGGCACCCACTACTCGGAGCCGCTCGGGGCCACCTACCTCGACGAGTCCGGCCACCAGCAGCTGATCTGGATGGGCTGCTACGGATTCGGGCCGGCGCGCGCGGCGGCCGCCGCCGTCGAGCAGTTCGCCGACGACCAGGGGATCAGCTGGCCCCGCGCGATCGCCCCGTTCGACGTGCACCTGGTGACGCTCGGCAAGCCCGGCAGCGACGAGCGGATGCTGAGCGATTCTCTGTATGCCGAGCTCGAGGCGGCCGGCCTCCGCATCCTGTACGACGACCGCGAGGCGGGAGCTGGCGAGAAGTTCAACGACGCCGAGCTGCTCGGCTGTCCGCTGCGTCTAACCGTGGGGCGACGGTCGCTGGCGGCCGGCGAGCTGGAGGTGCAGATCCGCCGCGGCCGCGAGACGCGCGCCGTCCAGCTCGACGCCGCAGCCGCCGCGGTCGCCGAGCTCTGGGGCGGGCTCCCGTAGCGACTGGCAGGACCGATGACGCACGCGGGCGGCGGTCGGCAGTCAGCTGGACCCCGGAGGGTGAGCCGGCGCCGCCTGTTCGGAGTCGACCGCTCCGGCCCCTCGCCGACGGCCACCCGCGCCGGGCAGCCGTTGCAGCCGTGGACGCTCCCGAACGCGATCGGCTACGTGCGAGCGGCCCTGATCCCCGTGTTCGTGGTCGTGGCACTGAGCAGCCGGCACGGTCAGAACGCGCTGTCGGTGACGCTGTTCGCGGTGATCGGCTGGGCCGACTACGCGGACGGGTTCGCGGCGCGGCTGACCGGTCAGTACAGCCGCCTCGGTACGCTGCTGGACCCGATCGTCGACCGGCTGCTGATCGTCGCCGGGATGGCGGTCTGCTTCGACTTCTCGCTGCTGCCGAGGTGGGCGCTGCTCGTCGCGGTCGCGCGCGAGCTGCTGATGCTGTGCCTCAGTCGCTACGGCCTGCGCCGGGGCGTCGACCTGAAGATCAACTGGCCGGGGCGGCTCGGAGTGGCCCCGATCATGGGCGCGCCGTTCTTCGCGATGGCCGGCGTCCACTGGCTGGGGCTGATCCTGCTGTACGTGGGTCTGGCGTTGACGCTGACCGCGACCCTGCTGTACGTCAGGCGGGGAATCGCGGAGCTGCGTGCCGGCGGCCGCGGGCTTGGGCCTCGCGCCCGCCCCGAAAGGCAAGCCTCAAGCTCAGATTGACCCTGGGACCTGCCGGGGTATACTCGCGTCTCTCATCACCACAACTGCAGCACGGGGGTAAGCAGAGGCTCATGCCCATGGACACGTTTCCGGATCTCGGCTCGCTGACGGATCAGGAGCTGAAGGATCTGATCAAGGAGCTGACCAACGAGGAGATGGAGATCTCCTACCAGCGGCGCATCCTGCACGGGAAGATCGACATCCTGCGCGCGGAGCTGGTCAACCGCTTGCGCAAGAAGGATGAGAGCGGTGAGCTGGTGATCTCGGGCGCCGACGTTCAGCAGCTGACCGACATCCTGGCCGGCCGCGTCCCGGCCCAGGCCGAGGGCGACGACTCCGACAGCCTCGAGTAGAAAGGCGGGCGTGGCTCAGCACTGCCCCGAGTGCGGTTTCGCCAACGACGATGGCGCCAACTACTGCCAGCGGTGCGGTGCGTTCCTGGCGCGCTCGGAGTCGAGCACCGGTGCCACGACCGCGACCTTTCGGGTGAGCGACACGGGTGACTTCGAGGAGGTCTCGCTCGAGCAGGCGACTGCGGGCGGCGCCTCGCTCGTGATCCGCTCCGGCGGCGGGCGCGCGGGCGAGACATTTCCGCTCGACGGCGACCGGATGACCGTGGGCCGCAGGCCCGACAGCGACGTGTTCCTCGACGATGTCACGGTATCCCGTGACCACGCTGTGATCGTCCGCCGCGGCGACGACTTCTACCTAGATGACTGCGGCTCGCTGAACGGGACGTACGTCAACCGCCGGCGGATCGAGTCGCACCGCCTCGCCGACGGCGACGAGCTGCAGGTCGGCAAGTACAAGCTAGCGTTCCTCAGCCGGTGACCAGCGCGCCCGACCCGCACGAGCTTCCATTGGAGGCGCCAGAGGCAGCGGACGTCGCCAGCGGGCGTCCGCCCCAGAAGTCGGTCACGATCGGGGCCGTCTGCAAGGCGCTCGAGCAGGAGTTTCCGGACATCTCGATCTCGAAGATCCGCTACCTGGAGGATCAGAAGCTGCTCGCCCCGCGGCGCACCCAGGGCGGATACCGCCTGTACACGCAAGCCGATGTGCAGCGCCTGCGCACGATCCTCCGCCTGCAGCGGGACGAGTTTCTGCCGCTGCGGGTGATTCGCCAGGAGCTCGCCGGGGGCCGCTCAGACCGCGAGGTCCGCGCCGGCGTCGATGCCAGCACCCTGCGGCGCAGCGCCGTGAGCGTACGTGCCGCGGGGGCTGTGTACTCGCTCCAGGACATCACCGATGAGAGCGGCGCCGACGCCAAGCTGGTCTCCGAGCTGGTGGAGTTCGGCGTGATCAAGGGCGATGTCCGCGATGGCACCCGCTACTTCGACGACACCGAGCGTGAGATCATCCGCGCGGTGTCGGAGCTGGCCCGCTACGGCGTCGGGGGACGCAACCTCCGGGTGTTCCGGACCTCCGCCGATCGCGAGGCGCAGCTGCTGCAGAGCATCCTCGCGCCGGCGCTGCGGTCGCGCAATCCCGAGCGGCGCAAGGAGGCGATCGAGGCGCTCGAGAACCTCGCCTCGGTCACCACGCATCTCAAGCACCTGCTGCTGATTCGCGACCTGCGCAAGATCGCCACCTAAGCGGTGCCCGCGCAGCGCTCCACCGAAGGCGTCAACCTGCGCGCCTTCATCCGCGACATCCCGGACTTCCCGCGTCCGGGGATCGTCTTCAGGGACATCACGCCGCTGCTGCTGGACCCGCGCGCGCTGGCGGTGGCGGTCGCCCGCCTGGCTCGCTACGCACAGGATCTGGAGATCGATTTCGTCGTCGCCCCCGAGGCCCGCGGGTTCATCCTCGGTGGCGCCCTGGCGCAAGCGCTGCACGCTGGCTTCGTGCCCGCCCGCCGGCCCGGGAAGCTCCCGCACGAGACGCTCAGCGCCGAGTACGCGCTCGAGTACGGACTCGACGTGCTCGAGGTGCACGCCGACGCGATCGCCGGCGGCGCCCGGGTGCTGATCCACGACGACCTGCTGGCGACGGGCGGGACCGCGTCCGCGCTGTCCGACCTCGTGGCGAAGCTCGGTGGAGAGGTGATCGCCTGCGCGTTCCTGGTCGAGCTGCGCCTCCTGGGCGGACGCAAGCGGCTCGTGCCGCACCCGGTCCACGCGCTGATCACCTACGACGAGTAGGGCCACGGGAGCAGCGGAGCGATGGCTTGCCGCGGACGCCAGCTCGGGCTCCTCCAGCCACTCGCGCGAGCCCTGCGCGGATGCCGCGGGTGAGTCGCAGCCGCACGCTCCCGGCGCCGCCTGAGCGGGTCTGGTCGGTGGCGGCGGACGCCCACCATCTGCCGCGCTGGTGGCCGGGGGTCAGGCGGGTCGAGGGGGTCAGCGACAATCGCTTCACCGAGGTCGTCTACACCCGCCGCGGACGGCCGGTGCGGATCGACTTCCGGGTTACCGACAGCGAGCCGCCGCGCCGGCAGGTGTGGGAGCAGGAGCTGGTCGGTACGCCGTTCGAGCGGGTTCTGGCGGAGTCCGCGATCGAGCTGCTGGTGGAGCCAGCCGGCGAGCGTACGCAGGTGACGATCAGCCAGCGCCAGCGCCTGCGCGGGTATTCGCGGATGGGAGGATGGATGCTGCGGCGCGCCACCCGCCGCAAGCTCGGCGAGGCGCTCGAGGCGCTGTCGGCGATCGTCTGAGGCAGGCTCCCGTCGAAGCGCCGTCGACGGTCCGGGGGACTCGGGTCGGGGCGCCACTAACGCACACCTCGGCAGCGCGCTACGACAGCTTGAGCGATCCCTCGAGGATGATCTGGCCGGGCTTTGTCGGCTTCTGCTGGGTCTCCAGCGTGACCAGCATCTCCTTGTAGTCGGATGCGTTGGTGGGAAGCCCTCCCTCCGTCTCGAGCCGGCCGTCCGAGCCGACGCGCTTGTCGACGAAGCCGATCAGCTTGCAGTCGCTGTCGGAGTTGTACAGCCACACCGCGTAGGCGTTTGCCTTGCCCTTGGTCGTGACGTTGGCGGGCACGTGCTGGGCGACGAGCACGATCCCGAGCGCCGAGCCCTCGCTGATCACCTGAGCGATGCCGACGCGGTCCTTGATACCCGCTGGCGAGACCAGGTTCACCTGGGTGATGAGCTTCGTCGTGGTCGAGGTGGTGGATGTCGTCGTCGCCGCGGAAGTCGTGTGGCCGCGGGTGCGCGCAGCCGTGTTGCGCGAGCCAGAGCTGCCGCTGCTGCTCACCACCACGACAACCACGACCACGACGATCGCCGCCAGGATCACGCCGGCGACGCCCAGCACGATCGCGCCTCCGCGCCGAGAGGCGG
>JASHQV010000294.1 GCA_030038955.1 Solirubrobacteraceae bacterium | reverse complement strand
GAGCGCGCCCGCCGCCTGGTCGCCGGCGCCGGCGGCCACGGGCACGCCGGCGCCGGTCTCGCCCGACACCGCCGGGCTCTCCAGCACCTGCGGCAGCCACGCGTGATCGAACTCGAGCGCGTCCAGCATCTCGTCGCTCCACCGCCGCCGCGCGACGTCGAGCAGCAGCGTGCCGGAGGCATCGGCGACATCGGTGGCGTGAGCGCCGCATAGCCGCAGCCGGACGTAGTCCTTCGGCAGGCAGATCCGCGCGATCCGCGCGTACACATCGGGCTCGTGCCGGCGCAGCCACAGCAGCTTCGGGGCGGTGAACCCGGGCAGCGCGCGGTTGCCGGTCAGCTCGATCAGCCGCTCGAGCCCGAGCCGCGACTCGATCTCCGCGCATTCGGCGCCGGTGCGCTGGTCGTTCCAGAGGATCGCGGGGCGCAGCGGCCGGTCGTGGGCGTCGAGCGCGACGAGCCCGTGCATCTGACCGCTGAGGCCGATGCCGGCAGGCGAGCCGGCATCGGCCTCGAGCCGCTCCAGCAGCGCGGACGTGGCTTTCCACCAGTCCTCGGGGTCCTGCTCAGCCCAGCCGGGGCGCGGCGTCGACAGCGGGTACTCGAGCTCGTGGCTGGCGAGCACCGCGCCGGTGGCATCGATCGCCAGCCCCTTGACCGCCGAGGTGCCGACGTCGAGCCCGACCAGCGGTCCGTCGGGTGCGCCGCTCACCTGTCAGATCCCGCCGCTCCGGACGTCCCCGCCGCTCACGCGCCCAGTGCCGCGTACACCAGCTCGTAGGCGCGGGCCGCGTCCTTCGCCTGCTGGGCCTCACGCAGGGCGGCATCGTCGATCCGGGCGGCGATCCCATCGATGAAGCGCCACTGCTCCAACGAGCGCCGCACGGCCGTCACCTGATCCTCGGTGTACGGGTACAGGTCGAAGCCGAGCCGCTCGCCGTGCTCGCCGTAGCCGCAGCGCCGCAGCTCCAGCGCCAGCTCGATCGTCTCGATGAAGGCGGTCGCGCCGACCATGTTGTCGTCGTCGAACGTGCCCCACCCCGAGTTCGCATGCATGTGCCCGAGCAGCCCCTCGGAGTGCAGCAGCGCCGCGTACTCGGGCAGGTGCTCGCCGTTCATGATCAGGTGCTGCCAGTCCATGTTGATCTGCACGTTGTCGAGCCCGTCGGCCCGGAGCTTGTGCGCGACGAACATGCACATGCCGATGTTGCGCATCAGGATCTTCATCGCCGGCTCGGAGTTCTTGTGCTCGAGCAGCAGCTTGACCCCGTGACGGCCGCAGACCTCGGCGGCCTCCGCCATCCCCTCGATCAACCACCTCCACGACTCGGCGTACGGAGTTTGAAATGGGTAGTTGTAGCCCTCGATCCCGGGCCAGATGATCAGCTGCGCGCCCAGCTCGCCGGCCAGCTCGGCCGCCTCACGGGTGATCCGCCGCGCCTCGCCGCGCACCGCCGGGTCCGGGTTGACGAGGCCGCCGCGGCCGAACCGCGGGTCCAGATGCAGGCCGGTGGCGAGCGCGTAGACGTCGTGCTCGCCGAGCGCCGCGCGCACCTCGTCGAGGTTGTCCCGCGAGAGCTCAGCTGGATAGTGGAACTCGTAGCCGTCGATCAGCTCGCCCAGCCCCTCCACCGCGCGGGTGACCTTCGCCGCGACCGGCTCCGACTGGTAGTCGTGCGACGGCTGGTAGCCGCCGGGGACGAAGCGGGTGATCATCGGCCCGAAGGCCCAGATGCCGAGGCTGGTCTTCATCTGCTTCCCTCTGTTGAGCAAGTCGCCGGAAGCGGCAATCGTAACTCCCATGAGGCGCTGCGCGTTAGCGGTAACATCGCAGCGCGCAGGAGAGGTTTCCAATAGTTCTCCAAGACGACACGAGGGGTCGAGGGGCGAACAGGGCACCGGTGATGTCCGACGTCGGGCGGCTCGCCGGTGTCTCACACCAGACGGTCTCGCGCGTGCTCAACGGCAGCCCCCGCGTGCGGCCCGAGACGCGCCAGCGCGTAATCGCGGCGATGCGCGAGCTCGGCTACCGCCCGAACTCGATCGCCCGCGCGCTCGCCACCGGCAGGACGAAGATGCTCGGCGTGGTCGGCTTCGACACGACCCTGTACGGCCCTGCGTCGGTGCTGTTCGGGATCGAGCGAGCCGCGCACGAGGAGGGCTATCTGATGATGGTTGCGAGCCTCAAGGCGCTCAATCGCGCTTCCGTGTCCGACGCGATCGAGCGCCTCCGCGTCCGCGGCGTCGACGGGATCCTCGTGATCGCGCCGGACCTGGAGTCCGCCGACGCGGTGCGCCGAACCCCGAGCGACGTCCCACTGGTGGCGGCCGAGGCTGGACCGGCCGACGTGCTGTCGGTGGTCGCGGTCGACCAATACGCGGGCGCGGTCAGCGCCACGCGGCATCTGCTCGATCTCGGCCACCAGACCGTGTGGCACATCTCGGGACCGTCGGACTGGCTCGAGACGCAAGAGCGGATCGACGGCTGGCGCGCGACGCTCGAGTCGGCCAGGAGCGTTCCCCCACCGCTGCTCGTCGGCGACTGGACGGCGCGGTCGGGCTACGACCTCGGCCGGCGGCTGGCTGCCGACCGCGACGTGACCGCCGTGTTCGCCGCCAACGACCAGATGGCGCTCGGCGTGCTGCGGGCGATGCACGAGGCCGGCCGTGCCGTGCCGGAGCAGGTCAGCGTCGTCGGCTTCGACGACATTCCCGAGGCGCCGTTCTTCACGCCGTCACTGACGACTGTGCGCCAGGACTTCATCGAGGTTGGCAGCCGCAGCCTGCTCGCGCTCGTCCGTTCGATCGAGACCGGCGACCGGGTCGTCGCCGACTCGCGCGTACCGACCGAGCTGGTGATCCGCGCCAGCACCGCGGTCGCGCCGCGATTCCCCGCCGGCACAGCGGTCGCACGGTAGTTACGCGCCAGCACCGTGGCCACGCCGGCGGTCATAACGCGATCACAATGGACCCACCAGGTGTGATCGCTAACATGCGCTCGCTTGAGAGAGGACGTGCTGAGCTGCAGGAGAGGACGACATCGCGGCGTGGACATACCTTTGCGTAGTGGTTCGGCGACGGCACGGTTAGGGGAAACTACGGACGCCGGGCGGACGCATGAGCAAGAGGATCTGGCGATCAACCTCGCGCAAGCTTGCTCAGGGCCGGCTCGCACGAGCTTCTACGAGGGCGCGTGACCGAGGAAAGTGCGTGGCCGTCCGGCATCCAGCAGCATCCATCTACTGAGGAGGAGCATCACATGTCTGAGCACGACATCGTCGATGACGCGATCGAGCGTCTCGAGTGGGATGAGCGCAAGCAGGACGACTCGCCCGCCAAGAAGCTGCGCCAGATCACACGCCGCGCCGCGCTGACCGGCGGCGCCGCCGGAATCGCGGCGGTGGCGCTGGAGGCCTGCGGCTCGTCGAGCCCCAGCACCAGCAAGGCGGCCACGACGAGCAGCGCGGCCTCGTCGATCTTCGGCGTCAGTGCCAAATACCACTTCACGATGGTCAACCACGTGACGACCAACGTGTTCTTCACCCCGACCCAGAGCGGCGCGGCCGATGCCTGCAAGCTGCTCGGCTGCTCCTACACGTGGACGGGCTCGGCCACCAGCAACGTGGCCGAGATGGTCAACGCGATCAACAGCGCGGTCACCGCCAAGGTAGACGGGATCGCGACCTCGCTGATCTCGCCGACCGCGTTCACCAAGCCGGTCCAGGCGGCGCTCGCCGCTGGGATCCCGGTCGTCTCCTACAACGCCGACGAGCCCGCGACCGGCCGTCTCGCCTACATCGGCCAGGACCTGTATCTGGCCGGCCAGGAGGAGGGCCAGCACATCGCCGCGCTACTGCCGGGCGGCGGCCACATCGCGCTGTTCATCGCGACCCCGGGCGCGGCCAACATCCAGCCACGGATCAACGGCGCCCTGGACACCCTGAAGAGCCACCCGAACATCACCTCCAGCGTGGTCGCGACCGGCGCCGCGGTCCCGGCTGAGCTGACCGTGATCAGCGCATGGGCGACCGGCCATCCGACCGCCAAGGGCATGTTCGCGGTCGACGCGGGCTCGACCCAGGGCCTCGCTCAGACGATCGAGAAGCAGGGCCTGAAGGCGAAGGGCTGGGTTGGCGGTGGCTTCGACCTGACGCCGATCACCGAGCAGCTCCTGCACGACGGCTACATCGAGTTCACGATCGACCAGCAGCCCTATCTGCAGGGGTTCCTGCCGATCCTCGAGCTCTACCTCTACAACGCCTCGGACCACCTGAGCGGCATCGCCGATGTCGACACCGGCCTGAAGTTCCTCAACAAGACGACGGTCACCCCGTACAGCTCCACCAAGAGCGAGTACGAGGGCACCGGCACCAAGCCGGGCGTCCAGAAGGCGTGATCGGCTGACACGGGCACGGACAGACTACGCGCGCGCCTGGCAGGCATGGCGCGCGCGTAGTCGACCCGCTACGGTTTCACGATGGCTGTAGCCTCGAAGTCGGAGCCGCCGAGCACCAGCTCGCAGCCCCCGACCTCCGAGCGAACGCCGGGCTTTCGCGTGCCGGACGGAGTCAAGCGCTTCCTGACGCTGCGCGAAGGCAGCATCATCGTGGTGACGATCATCACGATCGTCTACTTCGGCGCGACCACGCCGCAGTTCTTCACAGGCAGCAACTTCAAGTCGTTCCTGCCGTACATGTGCTACCTGGCGATCATGGCCGCCGGCGAGGTGTTCGTGATGACGCTCGGCGAGATCGACCTGTCGATCGGCGCAAGCTACCTGTTCGTGCCGTTCGTCTACTGGGAGTTCACGAAGGCCGGGATCCCCCTGCTGCCGAGCCTGATCCTGTCGCTGGTCGTCGCCGGCATCGTCGGCGCGGTCAACGGGTTCTTCACCGCCTACGTCGGGATCGCCTCGTTCGTGTCCACGATCGCGATGCTGTTCTTCCTCGACGGGCTGACGCTGATCATCTCTCACTCCGAGCAGATCAGCACGCCCGGCACCAACGTGATCACGGTCAACACGTTTGCCCAGGTGTTCGGCGCGGGCACCTACTCCGAGCTGATCTGGGCGGTCGGAATCGTGCTCGTGCTGCAGGTCGTGCTGTCGCTCACCCGCTGGGGCATCTACACGGTGGTGATCGGGGGCAACCGCCTGGGCGCCGCCGAGGCCGGGATCCGCACCCGCCTCGTGGTCCTGCGCAACTTCATCCTGTGCGCGGTGACCGCCGGCTTCGCCGGCCTCCTGGAGGCGGTCCGCACGTCCAGCATGTCGCCCGACCCGTCCGGCTCCAACCAGGACCTGCTGTACGCGGTGGCGGCGGTGATCATCGGCGGCACGCTGATGACCGGCGGCGAGGGAACCGTCGTCGGCGCGCTGATCGGCGCGGTGTTCGTCGGCGTCCTCGAGGATGGCCTGACGCTGAAGAGCGTCCCCTCCGACTACCTGTTCCTGTGGCTGGGGATCGCGGTGATCATCGCGATGACGATCAACGTATTCGTGCGCCGCGTGCGCCTGAGGTCCGGCCGTGCCTGAGCATCAGCCGGCGTTCGCCGGCGAGAAGATCATCGGCCCGCAGAGCGCCGAAGACGACGTCCTCCGCGTCGAGCACATCGCCAAGCGGTTCGGGCCGGTCGTCGCATTGCGCGACGTCAACCTGCACCTGCGCAAGGGCGAGGTGCTGGGGCTGCTCGGCGACAACGGCGCCGGCAAGACGACGCTGATCAAGTGCATCTGCGGCTTCCACAAAGCCGACAGCGGCTCGATGTGGCTGAAAGGCGAGAGCTACGAGCCGAAGAGCGTCGACGACGCCCGCGCACACGGGATCGACACGGTCTACCAGGA
>JASHQV010000029.1 GCA_030038955.1 Solirubrobacteraceae bacterium | reverse complement strand
GCCGCCGTTATCCGCGTGGATCTCCCGGATCAGCTCGCACAGCAGCGCCGTGCGGACCGGGTCGAGGCCCGAGTCCGGCTCGTCGAACAGCACCACGTGCGGATCCAGCGCCAGCGCCCGGGCGAAGCCGACGCGCTTGCGCATCCCGCCCGACAGCTCGTTCGGGTAGATGTCGGCCGAGCTCGCGAGCCCGACCTCGTCGAGCCGCCTGCGGACGATCTGCTCGATCTCGTCCTCGGACTTCTCGGTGTTCTGCCGCAGCGGAAAGGCGACGTTGTCGTAGATGCTCATCGAGCTGAACAGGGCGCCGTCCTGGAACAGCACCCCGAACTTCTCCTTGCGCAGCTTGAACAGCTCGTCCTCGCTCAGCTTGGGCACGGACACGCCCTCCACCAGCACGTCGCCCGCGTCCGGGCGCGCGAGCCCGACCATGTGGCTGATGCAGACCGACTTGCCGGTCCCGGACGGGCCCATGATCATCGTGATCCGGCCCTTCGGGATCGCCATGTTGACGCCGGTCAGCACGCGGTTGGAGCCGAACGCCTTGTACACGTCGCGGAACTCGATCGCGTAGTCGCCGTCGGACTCGGGCGGGGCCTGGCCGAGTCCGGGGCTGCGCTGATCGGAGCCGGCGGGCTGCCTGTCTAAGCTCGCGGTGTCCGCTGTCGGCCTGCGGCTGAAGATGCTCATCGCCGTCGCCTCAGTCTACCCGGCGGCCTGCGCTCGCAAGCCGGTCCGCGCCGCTCACGCGCTCGCGAACTCGGTGGTCGGGACCGGCACCGAGGCGAGGCACTCCTGGACGACGTCCTCGGCCTGCACCCGCTGCACCCACAGCTCGGGCTTCAGCGCGAGCCGATGCGCCAGCGCCGGCACAGCCACGTACTTGACGTCGTCGGGGACGACGAAGTCACGGCTCTCGAGCGCTGCCTTGACGCGCGCGAGCTTCATCACCGCAAGCGTGCCGCGCGGGCTGGCGCCGACCTGGACGCTCGTGCTCTCGCGGGTCGCCCCGACCAGCTCGACGATGTAGGAGCTGATGCCCTCGGCGACGTGCACCCCCTCGACCGCCTGCTGCATCGCCAGCAGCTCGTCGTGGTCGACGACCGCGCTCAGCTCGGCCTCGTCGTGGCGCCGCGCCAGCCGCCGCTCGAGCATCTCGCGCTCGGCCTGCGCCGATGGATAGCCGATGCTCATCCGGATCAGAAAGCGGTCGAGCTGCGCCTCGGGAAGCGGGTAGGTGCCCTCGTACTCGATCGGGTTCTCGGTGGCCAGCACGAGGAACGGCGGCTCGAGCACGCGCGTGCGGTCCTCGCCGGTGACCTGGCGCTCCTGCATCGCCTCCAACAGCGCCGCCTGCGTCTTCGGCGGCGCGCGGTTGATCTCGTCGGCCAGCAGCACGTTCGTGAACACCGGTCCCGGACGGAACTCGAACTCGCTCGTGCGCTGGTTGTAGATCGACGCGCCGGTCACGTCGGAGGGCATCAGGTCGGGCGTGAACTGCACGCGCGAGAAGCGCATCCCGGTGACGGTTGCCAGCGACCGCGCGATCAACGTCTTCGCGAGGCCGGGGTAGTCCTCCAGCAGCACGTGTCCGTCGGCGAGCAGCGCGCACAACGCCAGCTCCAGCGCCGGGCGCTTGCCGACGACCGCGCGCTCGACCTCGTCGAGTATGCGGGTGGCGCTGCGGGACACGTCCCCCACGCTCAGCGTCGCTTGTGATGACCTCTCTGGCAATCGCGCTCCAGCTGTCCGCAGAGGCCATAAGCGCTCACGGCGCGATCGATGGCGAGCCTCATCGCCAGCGCTGAAGCATAACCCTGGCGGGGCTGATCGGTCGCGGGGGCAGGGGCTGATCGGTCGTGGGTGTAGGGGCCGATCAGTCACGGGTGACGGGGCTGATCGGTCGCGGGGGGTAACCTTGAACGAGGCGATGAGGCTCGCCGCAAATGCGCACCGGGCGCTGATGGCCTCTGCTGAGCCGTTGCTCGACATCAGTGGAGGTATTGACCGTGGCTCGCTTCGGATGGACTGAGACGCTATGAGAGTCACCGACTCACCCGACGCGGCCGCAGGGCAGGCGACCGCGGATCCCGAGCACGCGGCCGGCTTTGGCAGCATCCTGTTCGACGACGTCTCGGTCGCGCCGACGGAGGCGACTGAGCCCGACTACTTCCGGGACCTGAACCTCGACCAGGTGCTCGACGCGATCACCGCAGGCCGCGAGCAGTACGGCCTCGAGCCGCTGTTCTACCAGCCGCTGCACGATGTCGCCGCGGTCGAGTACCGGCACGAGGTGATGCGGGACCTGGAGCGTCCCGAGCTTGCGAGCGGCGTGCGCGCGTTCGCGTCGAGCATGCACGCGATGCGCGAGCAGCTCGCGCTGATCGACAAGCTCAGGGACCCGCACCAGCGCGAGCGCTGGTTCCTCTCAGCCGTGGCTCTGTACTGCAAGGCGGTGCGCGAGTTTGCCGCCGCGCTGGCCGCCAACGAGCCGGACTCTCGCGGGCTCAGCGCGTTCGCGCGTCAGCTGGCGGCGTACGCCGAATCCGACCGGTTCACGGAGCTGGCGGAGGAGACCACGTCGTTGGAGACCGAGCTCGGTGAGGTTCGCTACACGACGCTGATCAAGGGGCTGCGGGTGACCGTGCAGCCGTACGCGGACGAGCCCGACCTCACCGACGTCGTCGAGGAGACGTTCGCGCGATTCCGTCAGGGCGCGGTCGAGGACTACCACACGGGCTTTGCCAACAGTCTCGAGACCGACCCCGTCGAGAAGCGCATCCTCGAGCAGGTCGCCGAGCTGAACCCGGAGCTGTTCGCGCGCCTGCGCGACTACGGCGAGCGCCGAGCCGGCTACCTGGAGGAATCGATCGAGCGGTTCGACCGCGAGGTTCAGTTCTACCTCGGCTTCCTCGAGTACATCGAGCCGTTGAAACGTGCCGGGCTGTCGTTCTCGTATCCGCGCGTGTCGACCGCCGAGAAGCGGATGTGCGCGCGGCAGGCGTTCGATCTGGCGCTCGCCCACAAGCTCGTGCAGGACGCCCAGCAGGTGGTCTGCAACGACGTCGAGCTGTCCGGCGCAGAGCGGATCGTCGTGATCACCGGTCCCAATCAAGGCGGCAAGACGACGTTCGCGCGCGCGTTCGGCCAGCTGCACCACCTCGCCGCGCTCGGTCTGCCCGTCTCCGGCTCCGATACCGCGGTGTTCCTCCCCGACCGACTGTTCACCCACTTCGAGCGCGAGGAGGATCTCGCGACGCTGCGCGGCAAGTTCGAGGACGAGCTCGTGCGGCTGCACGAGATCCTCGCGCTGGCGACCGGCGACAGCGTCCTGATCATGAACGAGAGCTTCAACTCGACGACGCTGCGGGACGCGCTGTGGGTCGGCGAGAAGGTGCTGAGAGCGGTCGTCGAGCGGGACATGATCTGCCTTTGCGTGACTTTCATCGACGAGCTCGCATCGCTGGCGCCGAGCATCGTCAGCATGATGAGCACGGTCGCGCCGGACGATCCGACGGTGCGGACCTTCGAGGTGATCCGCAAGCCGGCGGACGGGCTCGCCTACGCCGTCGCGATCGCCGAGAAGCACGGCGTCAGCTACCGGCAGCTGAAGCGGCGGGTGACGGGATGAGCGCTTTCCTGCGGCGGGTCGCCGGATCACGCCGTTCGCGCGGCGGGTGACCGGATGAAGGTGCTCCTGATGCACCGCGACGCTGACTTCAACGCGTCGGCGCCACGGCCCGAGAACGAGGCCGAGCTGCGGCAGGACCTGGAGCTCGACACCGTGCTGACGACGATGGCGGGCGGCAACCGCTTCCTGTTCGACGTCGCCAGCGCCGCCCTGCTGACGCCGCTGTTCGACACCGACGCGATCCGCTACCGCCAGGACATCCTCGCCGACTGCCTCGGTCATCCCGAGCTGATCCGCGAGATCTACCAGCTCGGGCTCGACGCGCTCGAGGGCGAGCGCCGCCACTGGCGGTGGGGGGTCGAGTACCCCGAGAGCATCCTCTCGCGGGCGGTCGGCGTCGTCGAGTTCTTCGCCGGCAAGCTTCGCGAGCTGCGCGCGCTCGCCGACGCGCATCGCTCGGAGCTCGCCTCCGAGGGGTTCGACCGGTTCTTCGCGATGCTGCAGGAGGAGCTGTCGGACGAGTACTTCGAGCTCGTCGAGACGCAGCTGCAGCGGATGGCGTTCAAGGAGGGGACGCTGATCAGCGCCCGCCTCGGCCCCGGCAACAAGGGCGTCGACTACGTGCTGCGGCTGGCGCCGGACGTCGGCTGGCGCGACCGCCTGCCGCAGCTCCGACGGTCAACGAACAGCTTCGACGTGCACCCTCGTGACGAGGCGGCGGTCAACGCCCTTTCGAAGCTGAAGGGGCGCGGGATCACCCACGCCGCCAACGCGCTGGCGCAGTCCGCCGACCACATCAAGAGCTTCTTCACGGTGCTGGTGACGGAGCTGGCCTTCTACATCGGCGCGCTCAACCTGCACGAGCATCTCGGGCAGCTCGGCGCCGCCAGCTGCCGGCCAACCCCGGCCGAGCCGGGCGCGCCGCGGCTCGAGGCGCGGCAGCTGTACGAGCTGTCGCTGGCGATCAGGCTGGACCGCCGCATCGTCGGCAACGACGTCAGCGGCGACGGCAAGCTGCTGACGATCGTCACCGGCGCCAACCAGGGCGGCAAGTCGACGTTCCTGCGCAGCCTCGGGCTGGCGCAGCTGATGATGCAGGCGGGCCTGTTCGTCGCCGCCGAGTCGTTCACCGCGGATGTCCGCGATCGCCTGTTCACGCACTTCACGCGCGAGGAGGACGCGACGATGGAGAGCGGCAAGCTCGACGAGGAGCTCGTGCGGATGGGGGAGATCTCGGGCGGGCTCACGTTGCACAGCCTGCTGCTGTGCAACGAGTCGTTCGCGTCGACGAACGAGCGCGAGGGCTCGGAGATCGCGCGCCAGGTCGTCGGCGCGCTCACCGAGGAGGGCGTCAAGGTCGTGTTCGTCACGCATCTGTTCGACTTCGCCGACACGATCCACCGTCAGCAGCGCGATGACGTACTGTTCCTGCGCGCGCCCCGCGGACAAGACGGGGAGCGGACGTATCAGCTGGTGGCGGCGCCGCCGCTGCCGACCAGCTACGGCGTCGACACCTACAAGGAGATCTTCGAGGCGCGATCGTGAGCCGCATCGAACAGATTCATGCCCGCCAGATCCTCGACAGCCGGGGCAACCCGACGATCGAGGTGGACGTCAAGCTCGACACCGGGGCGCTCGGGCGCGCCGCGGTCCCGTCGGGCGCCTCCACCGGCCAGCACGAGGCGGTCGAGCAGCGCGACGGCGGTGACGCCTACGACGGCAAGGGCGTGCTGAACACCGTCGCGCGCGTCAACGGCGAGATCGCCGAGGAGATCGTCGGGCGCCGAGCGACCGACCAGGCGGCGATCGACCAGGCGCTGATCACGCTCGACGGAACCCCCAACAAGGGGCGCCTCGGCGCCAACGCGATCCTCGGCGTGTCGCTCGCGTGCGCCCGCGCCTCCGCGGAGGAGCGGGGCCTGCCGCTGTGGCAATACCTCCGTCCCGACCAGAGCTCGCCGCTGCTGCCGATGCCGATGCTCAACGTGATCAACGGCGGCGCCCACGCCGACAACGACCTCGACTTCCAGGAGCACATGCTCGTTCCCGTCGGCGCGCGCACGTTTGCCGAGGCGATCCAGATGAGCGCCGAGACCTATCACGCGCTGGGACGCGAGCTGAAGCGCCGCGGACTCGGCTCGAGCGTCGGCGACGAGGGCGGCTACGCGCCGCAGCTCGACTCGAGCCTGGCGGCGCTCGACCTGCTGGTCGAGGCGATCGGCGCGGCCGGGTACGAGCCCGGGCGCGACATCGCGATCGCGATCGACCCCGCCGCCAACGGCTTCTACACCGCCGGCGAGGGCTACCGCCTCAGCATCGAGCAGCGGACGCTCTCCTCGACGGAGTTCGTCGACTACTGGGAGCCGCTGCTCGGCCGCTATCCGATCGTCATCCTCGAGGATCCGATGTCCGAGGACGACTGGGACGGCTGGCGGTTGCTGACGCAGCGACTCGGGGACCGGGTCGAGCTGATCGGCGACGACATCTTCGTCACCAACCGTGAGATCTTCGCCCGCGGGATCGAGGCCGGGATCGCCAACGCGATCCTGATCAAGCTCAACCAGATCGGCACGCTGACGGAGACGCTGCAGACGATCGACATGGCCGTCGAGGCCGGCTACCGCACCGTCATCTCGCACCGCTCGGGCGAGACCGAGGACACGTTCATCGCCGACCTGGCGGTCGCC
>JASHQV010000293.1 GCA_030038955.1 Solirubrobacteraceae bacterium | reverse complement strand
CGGGGTTTCGGGTGCTCGGGGGGGACGACCCGATTCTGTTCCGTTACCTCGCCGCGGGCGTCGACGGTGTAATGATGATCGCCCCGGTCCTGTTTCCAGCGGCGTTCCGACGGGTGTGGGATCTCCTGCGTGGTGGCGAGCAGCGCGCAGCCCTCGGTGTGTTCGCAAACGAGCTACTGGCGACACTACACGTGTTCGGGATCGGTGACGAGATCGCAACGACGAAGGCCCTGCTGATGGAGATGGGTGTGTTCGAGTCAGACGATGTGCTAGCACCGTTAGAGCCCGTTGACGATGCGCGCCGCGCGCTGCTTCGGATCTCGCTCGAGATATCGCTGGGCGCCCAGTCCGAGGCGGAGTCACACGTTGTGGCCCGCTGATCCGCTTGGTGCCATCAGGGCCGCCGCGGCGCGCTCGGCCAACAGCCTGCGCAGGGCGACGATCGATCGAGTCGAGTACCACGCCATGTGCGGCGAGAGCAGCACTCGCGGCTCGCGCAGGAGGGGGTCATCGACGGCGGGGGGCTCGGCGGGGAGTACGTCGAGCGCGGCGAATGACGGCCTGTCAGATGCCAATGCCGCCACTAGGGCATCGGTGTCGACGAGCGCCCCGCGCGAGACGTTGACTAAGATCGATCCGGGCCGCATCCAACCGAGCCGTTCGGCGTTTATCAGCTGATCTGTGTCCGACGTCAGCGGGACGTGCAGACTCACGGCGTGACTGCTGGACAGCAGCGTGTCGAGCGCCACGGCTTCGACGCAGTGAGGCATGCTCCGGGCGAATGGGTCGTGCGCCAACACTCGTCGGAATAGCGGAGCTGCGATCTCGGCCAGACGGCCACCGATTCGCCCTACTCCAACGAGGCCGAGCGTGCTTTCCGAGAGCGCATCGATCGAGCCCAGCGATTCACGCTCACCCCACTGGCCGTTGCGCACGAGGCGGTCAGCACTGGCAATCCGGCGCCAGGCCGATAGCAGCAGCGCGAGCGCGTGCGTCGCAACCTCCTCGACGCCGTAGTCGGGCACGTTGACGACTGCGATACCGCGGCGCGCGGCCGCATCGACGTCGACGTTGTCGACCCCCACGCCGTAACGCCCGATCACGCGCAGCGTTGGACACGCCTCGATCGTCGCCGCATCGACGTGCATGTACTGCACGAGTAGACCGCTCGCGGTCCCAACCGCGGCGGCGATTTCCGCCGGAGCCGTTACCGTGCGACGCTCGACTGTGACCCCCCATTGCGCCGCCGCTTCCTGCTCGACCGCGACGTTGGGAAACTCGCTGTCGATGACCACGAGCGTCCGCTCCGGCTCGGCGCCCGCGCCGCCGCCAGTGCTCACCGCGACACCGTTCACGGTGCACTGAGATAGTCGTGCAGCTGCTCGCCGCCGACGAGGGTGAACTCGGTCCTCCACCAGAATCCCGCGAGCGGCTCGAGGACGGGCAGGCGCCAGATGGGCGCCTGTGCGTTTGGCCGCAGCTCGACCGTGCCGTCGCCTGTCCAGCACTCGAAGATCCGCACTTCGCTCAGCCGCCGACCCGTGATCTGCCAGACAGCCGGCGTCCCATCGATATGGCGGATGACCTTGAGGTTGAGGTTCAGGCGGAAGTCAAAATGGCTCATGAGCATATTGACATCGCTCTCGCGCTGCTTGTAAGGGAGCGTCGCGGTGAGAATCTCGATCCCGTTGCGCTCGACGCACCCGACGATCAGATCCTCGCGCGCCTCCAAGTTGATGCGCGCCAGCTTCTTGGGTTGGCCATGGATCTCGCGGCCATGGGCTAGGCCGCCGTCTGAGGTGATGAACTGCGCGACCGAGAACCCGCCCGTCAGGGCACCAGTCGCCCGCGGCAGCGTAGCCCCAACCATTACGTTGCACTCGTTCAGAGCGCCCAGGTGGTCGACGTCGCCCATCTTGTAGACGTGGACTGCCACGACGTCCCCGATCGTCTCCAGCGGGGCTGGCACGAGACGCGTTATCGCCGCCGGCTCCGTCCGGTAGAACGCGGTCAGGACCTCGACCTCCCGGAAGCGGATCGGGAATTCGGGAACGAGGGGTGCATCCGGGCACCGCGAAAACTGGTCGATTGACTCTAGTCGGCTGCTCAACGTCGTCGTCGTCCGATTCCGTCTGGCGCGGCCCGGTGGCCTCGACGGGGCACAAAGGTTTCCACAAACCTTGTCCAGGAGTGCAATACCGCCCGCGAACGGAACTCGGATTTCACCAGGCGAAAAGCGTCCGACGAGAAAGTTGACACGGTTCGGTGATGCCTGTTTGATCGAACAGGACGCAGAAACGATGTTTTGCTATGCGAAACCAGGCTAACGCCCCGCTCTTTCGAGACCCTGGTCCGCGCCGATTTGTCCGCGCCGTCGACCATCGCAACGGTTCATGAGGCTGGCAATCGACACCGGTGGCACGTTCACCGACCTCCTCATCGAGGAGCGCAACGGTCGGCGACAGCTCTACAAGAGCCCAACGACGCCGCACGACCCGATCGCGGGCGTTCTTGACGTCCTCGACGTGGCGGCCACTGATCGCGGGTGCAGCCGCGCCGAGCTGCTGTCCGATGCCGAGATCCTGATCTACGCGACCACCCGCGCAATCAACGCCGTGCTCACCGGCACGACGGCCCGCACGGCACTGTTGACGACCGCCGGCCACCCCGACATCCTCACATTTCGCGAAGGCGGACGCAGCGAGCCGTTCAACCACCGCCG
>JASHQV010000292.1 GCA_030038955.1 Solirubrobacteraceae bacterium | reverse complement strand
CTGGTCGTCCTCAAGCTGCCCGGGCCGGTCGCCCTCAACCTGCTCAATGCGGTCGACCTGCTCGATGTGGTCGCCCTCAACCTGCTCGCTGTGGTCGCCCTCAGCCACGCGCTCAGGGTAGCGGCCGACTATCCTCACTGCGCAATGGGGCGGTTGGCATCCGGGCTGGCGCTGGCAGGCGCGCTCGCGCTCCTCTTGGCGGCTTGCGGAGGGAGCAGCCCCGCCGGCGTGCCCGGCCACAAGGCGAGCTTCGATCAGCTGCTGGGCGACGGCACGAAGCTGCTCGAGCAGGGCAGGCAGCGAGCGGCTGGCGCCGCGTTCGACCGGGCGATCGCGAAGGACCCCAGCAGCCCGATCGGCTACTACGACCGCGGGGTCGTGTACGAACGTGAGGGGCAGCGCCACGCCTCGCTGGTCAAGTACGCGCAGGCGATGCACCGGGATCCCAGCTACGTGCCGGCGCTGTACAACTACGGGCTGGCGTTCGAGCAGAGCCAGCCACAGGTCGCGATCTACTTCATGCGCAGGGTGATCGAGCTGCAACCGGACTCCCCGACGGCGCTGCTCGAGCTCGGCCGCCTCACGTACGTCGACGAGCCGCGAGCGCGTCCCCAGGCGCTGCGGATCCTGAAGACCGCGGTCGTCCTCGAGCCGTCGCTGTACTCGGCGATCCCGGCGGCGCTGCACTCGGCGGTCAGGCACGCGAAGCCGCTGAAGCGACTCCGGCGAGTGAGCGGCGCGAGCGGATCGCGGGCAGCGGGCGGATCGGACGGATCCAACGGATCGAGGTCGAGCGGGTGAGCGGATGAAGGTCTCGGTGTTCACCCCCAGCCACAACACCCGCTACCTCGGGTCGGCCTACGAGTCACTGCGCGAGCAGTCGTTCTCCGACTGGGAGTGGATCGTGCTGCTCAACCGGACCGCGCCGAAGTGGCAGCCGCCCGAGCAGGATCCGCGGGTCAAGGTCAGACGGGCGCCGGCCGGCGTCAAGGGCGTCGGCGCGTTCAAGCGAGCCGCGTGCGAGCTGGCCGGCGGCGAGATCCTGGTGGAGCTCGACCACGACGACCGCCTCGCCCGCGGCTGCCTGGCGCACGTCGTCGACGCGTTCAGCGATCCGCAGGTGGTGCTGGCCTACTCCGACTTCGCCCAGATCAACCCCGACGGGTCGCCCAACTACGACCGCTTCGATCAGTCGTACGGATGGGAGTACAGCCGCGGCTCGATCGACGGCCGCGACTACGATCGCTGCCGCTCGCTGGCCCCCAGCCCCCACAACCTCGGCTACATCTGGTACGCGCCCAACCATGTGCGCGCGTTTCGCCGCGACGCCTACGAGCAGGTCGGCGGCTACAGCGCCGAGCTCGAGTACCTCGACGACCAGGACCTGATGGCCCGCCTCTACCAGGCCGGCGAGTTCCGTCAGATCAAGCGCTGTTTGTACTTCCAGCGCGTGCACGCCGACAACACGCAGCGCCAGCAGCGGATCAACGAGGCGATCCAGGAGGAGACCGTCGACAAGTACCAGGAGACGATCGAGGACCTGGCGCTGGCGTGGTGCGAGCGCAACGGCCTGCGCTGCCTGCGCCTGCGCACGCCGATCTGGATCGGCGACGAGGAGCACGAGCGCTACGAGGACCATGTGATCGAGCCCGGCGACCCGAAGCTGCCGGCCGAGGACGACAGTGTCGGACTGATCCAGGGCTACGACATCCTGCAGCGGATCCCCGCCCGGGCGGAGTTCTTCAACGAGGCCTACCGGGTGTTGGCTCACGCCGGGCTGATCCTCACCCAGACCCCCAGCACCGACGGACGCGCCGCCTTCCAGGATCCCAGCGCCGTCGCCTACTACAACGAGAACAGCTTCATGTACCTGACCGAGCAGGAGCTGCGCCCGGCGATCCCGACCCTGCAGGCCCGCTTCCAGGTCAGCTTCCTGCACACCTACTTCGCCAGCGAGGCACACGCCGAGCGGAACATCGCGTACGTGCAGGCGAACCTGCTGGCGATCAAGGATGGGCCGCGCCAGGGGGGGCCGCTGCTGTGCTGATCGGCCTCTCCAGAAGCGGGACCCAGCTCGGGTCCCGCGGATGCGCCGATCAGCGCTGCCCCAGCTCCGCCCGGTGAGCGGCCAGCGCCTTGCGGAACAGCTGCCTCGGGCTCGTCTTCTCGAGCCGCAACGGCCGCGCCGCGCTGTCGCCATCGACCTCGTCGGCCAGGACGCCCTCGACGGCGGCTTCGCGGACGTGCGCGGCCTCGCCGGCGAGGCAGATGTCCTTCACCGGGTGCGAGGCACTCGCGAACACGGCACCCGTCACCCCCACCGGGAGGATCTGGGACTTGGCTGTCATCGTCACGAACTGCGGCGGCGTGTCGTTGCTGCTGCTGCTCGCCACCGATACCCAGCACCCGGCGAAGTTGGGGCTGGTGCTGGTGCCGCCCTCGTTCTCGAGCGTGTTTGCCGCGTTCACGACGTACAGGCCGGCCTGGCTCGGAGCATAGTCAGCGACGACCCGGCCGTAGGAGCCGTTGGAGGACTCAACAAGCGAGAGATTGCTGTTCTCGGCGGCGAACGCCGCGGTCTCGCCCGCGGGCCCCTGGGCGCCCTGCGCCCC
This sequence comes from Solirubrobacteraceae bacterium, assembly GCA_030038955.1. GTDB lineage: Bacteria > Actinomycetota > Thermoleophilia > Solirubrobacterales > Solirubrobacteraceae > Palsa-465. Next base: position 310 of record JASHQV010000292.1, on the reverse strand, counting down.
CTGCGGCCCCTCGGGTCCCTGCGCCCCCTGCGGGCCGGCCGTGCTCCACGACAGCGACTTGCTGCCGCGGGCGCAGCGCGACCCCTTCGAGTACCTCATCACGTGCGAGCTCTTCGAATAGCACGCATACAGCCTGCCGCCGCTCGCCTGCGCCGACGCCGCCGCCACACCCGTGGCCGCGACCGCGGCGACTCCGGCGGCCGCCAGCTTGCCCCGGCGCGATCCGATTGCGGGCTTTGCCGCACCACCGACGTGCCTAGACGAACCTCTGATCACCCACCTCCCAATCGATCATCTGATCATCGCGCCG
>JASHQV010000291.1 GCA_030038955.1 Solirubrobacteraceae bacterium | reverse complement strand
GACTTCGCAGACGGACAAGAGTTTGAGAGCTCTCTACGCAGGTCCACCTTGGCGAACAATTCGAACCGGCCTCCGCACCTGCGAGGGCCGGTTCCATCACGGCGAGCGTGTCGATGGTCGTGACGGCGTGATACAAGGGCCGGCCGATGTCCAGCGTGACGGGCTGACGCGGCGTTCAGCTGATCCGGACCCGCAGGAGGAGATTCAGCTCCACCCGGGAGCGCCGGACCACGTTTCCCGTCGCGTTCAGCCACGTCTCACGCCCGGAAACGTCGACCCCCACCAGCTCGTTCCGAGGTTCTGCATGTAGCTCGACGCGCCGGGAGCGCCGCGCGCTTGAGCCGAAGGGCCACCGGGTGGTCGTCATCGTCGGCGCCGGAAATGAGAACGCGGCGACGTTGCTACGGACGGGCGCCGCCACGTGGATCCCGGAGAGGACTTCACGGCTCTGTGCCGTGATCGCTGGCGGCGCACCCTTGGGCAGCAGCCGGAGGTCGTCGAGGATCACCTTGCTCACCCCGTCCGGAATCAGGATGATGCCGTGGCTGGTGCCCTTCGACCCGTTCTCGAAAACGCTCAGCCCGCCGTGCAGCACCGGGCTCAAGCCCGACGCGCCGGCCCCGGGTCCGGTCGTGCCGGTGATCCCGCCGACAGGATCGTCGAGGACGAGGTTCATGCCCTGCGAGCGAGCCGTCGATCGCGGATTCGGTCGGAACGTGATCGGCGCGATCACGACGCGCGCGTGCCACTGCGGGATCCGCACGACCCGCATCAGCTGACATTCGATCTGCGGGTATCCCTGACGGCGCAGGAAGGTGGCCGGCAGGTGGATGCGACGCAGCGGCGGCGTCGCGACGAGTCGCTGGCCTGCACAGCGGTACCTCGCGTGCCGCGCTGATGCACGAGTGAGCCCGGCGACGGCCATGATCGGCATTAGCCGGGGCTGGATGTCCGCTGGCGTCTGCGGCCGGCGCAGCACCGCGAAGTTCGCGATCAGCGGAGCGCTCAAGCTCGTCTTACCGGCGACGTTCCCGGCCGCGATCGGACGTTCGCCTGCGGAGCGCAGCGAGGTTAGAGCGACGCCCGCGACCGCGATCGACACCAGCACGGCAGCGAGCGGCGGGATCCAGCCGTATGAATTGATGTGCCGCAAGCGCCGGGAATGAGCACTCCCCTCGCCGAGCGTCCGCTCTGCCGCTTCACGCAGGTCTCGCTCCAGTTGCGGAAGAATCGACATCACTCACCTGCCAGTCTTGTTCTGAGAGCGCGCAGGCCGCGGCTCACGCGCTGGCGCGCGACTGCCTCCGAGCAATTGAGTTGGGCCGCGATCTCGGCGTATGAACGGTCGTCGAGAACCCGCTGCTCGACCGCCGCCCGTTGTTCTGGCGGCAGTGTGCTGAGAGCCTCCGCCACCCCGGACGCAGACGCTTCCGCCCGGGCGATCGCCTCCGCGGCGTGGTCGTCGATGACGAGCACGGGCATGCCCAGCCGGTGGCGCGCCGAAGCGTCGATCCTCCCTCGCCGTTGGCTGTCTGCGATCACGTTGCGGGCGATCCCGAACAGCCACTGATCAGCCCGACCGCGTCGGGGATCGAACGCCTGAACGCCTTCGAGCGCCCGCGCGAATGTCTCCGCCGCGAGATCAGCCGCAAGATCCGGACGGCCAGTGAGCCGCATGCAGTACCCGAGGATCGGGCCCTCAAACGTGCGGTAGAGCTCGACGAAGCCGTCGACCCCGATCGAGCTCTCCGGTGCGGGCTGTTGAGCCCCTCCGACCATCACGCCATCTATTAGTGCGCGCCGGCTGGTATGTGACAAATCCTCTGTGCGAAGCCCCGAGTACGCGACGGTTCGGGTGGAACGCTTGCCCGTCTTCATGCGCATGCTGGCCTGCGTCGAGGTCAGCCGGGCCCTTCGGGACCCAGCTCAACCGCGGATCGCACCGCGATCGCGCTCGACGTCGACGAACTGCCTGACCGGCTTGGAGAGTGTTAAATGTCCAGGATGCTCGCGATGGAGGCGTCGTGATGAAGGCTCGATGGCTGCTGCTTGTCATGCTCGTTTGCGGAGGGGAGCTGTTGCTCACCGCTCCGCTTCAAGCCCGGACGAGTGCACGCGCAGCTCCGGCATCGGCGCCAGCACTGCCAGCGTTTCTGCGCGAAGGCGCCCGGTCGGTTGACCTGCACGGTCGCACGGCGTGGATGGCTCCGCTGATGCTGCAAGCCGACGGACACGGCGGGATCACGGCTCGCGCCGCTTCGGGATCGGTCCCCTGCAGCAACATCTTCGGCTCCCACTGGACCAACGTCGATCACTGTGCCTCGACGATCGCCAACAGCAACAACGGCTACTGCCTTTCCAGCTATGGCAAGAGGCAGGGTGCGCCCGTCAGGGAGTACGCCTGTGACAAGAAGTCCGCGAACCAGATCTGGTGGATGGCCAACACCGGCATAAACGGGACCTGGGAGGTCTGGAACGCCGGCTCGTCCTGCCCCTCCAGCCATGCGTGGTATCACTGCGGCGAACCGTTCGGATCCGCGCGCGGCTACGGGTACGGGTACTGCATCGCTGTCAGGGGACTCAAGGCCGGCGACGACGTGCCGCTGGTGATGTCGGGATGCAAGAGCGGCAAGATCGCCGCGATGAGCTTCTACGGGGTCGGGACCTCGTGGCGCTCCGCGAGCCTCGTCTACACCGGAAGCGGCAAGAATCGCTACTGCGTTAGCTCGCTCGGTCACGCCAAGGACGGGGCGGGATACGCGATCTTCGCGTGCAACAACAAGAAGAACCAGAGGTTCTCGGCCGCAGCGTTCACGAACGCCACCGTCGGCGGCGATGGACCGGGTTCCGGAGACGGAGGCGACGGATCCGGTGCCGGCGGCGGAGACTCGATCCAGCCGGGTGTGGCGCATACCCGATAGCACCGCGCGGTGGCGGTGAGCCGCTTCCTGACTTCGCCAGGAGACTCTCGGTTAGGCTCTCTGAGGTGTCCGTAAACCGTCAGCTGTGGTCGCGACTGCTGATCGCCGACGTGGCGCTGTTCGTGATCGCCTCGCTGTTCAACGACCACAGCTTGACGTCGGTCGACGGGATCATCTGGTGGCTTGCGCTGGCGCTGTTCGCGCTGCTGCTCGTCGGCGGCTCGGCGATCATGATCGTCTACCTGCGCTCACGCGTAGGTCGCCGCCGGCGGCAGCGGAGCCGGTAGCCGCCGGGGCGCCTGCGTAGGCGGTGCAGCGCACCTCCACGGCGAGCCCGCCGGCGTCGAGCGGCTGCACCTCGACGCTGCCTCCGTGCGCGGTCGCGATCGCGCGAACGATCGAGAGGCCCAGGCCGAGGCCGTCCTGCCGGGCGGTGCGCTCGCCGCCGAGCCGGCGGAACGGCTCGAACAGCTCCTCGACGCGATCTGGCGGGATCGGCGGGCCGCTGTTGGAAACGCGCAGGATAGCCCGCTCGTCCTCGGTCAGGGTCTCGACACGGATCCACCGGTCGCTGCCGCCGTTGTGGTCGATCGCATTGTCGAGCAGGTTCGCGGCGAGGCGCTCGATCAGGGCCGCGTCGCCGGCGATCGTGGCCGGCTCGAGCGCGGTACGAAGCTCGATCCCCGCGAGCCTGTCGGCGCGGATTGCCAGCAGCTTCTCGACCGTTGCCGGCAGGTTCACAGCGCCGCGCTCGCCGAGCTCGGACTGGCTGCGCGCGAGCGTCAACAAAGCGTCGATCAGGCGCTCCTGCTGCTCGGTCGAAGCGACCACGCGCTCACACACGCGCCGCAGCGACTCCACCGAAGGCTCGGAATCGGCGAGCGCGACCTCGACCAGCGCGCGCTCGAGCGTCAGCGGCGTTCGCAGCTCGTGCGAGGCGTTGGCGACGAACCGGCGCTGCGCGTCGAACGCGTGCTCGAGCCGTGCCAGCAGGGCGTCGAACGTCGCCGCCAGCTCCCCGAGCTCGTCGTGGCGCCGATCGATTCCGAGGCGCTGATGGAGGCTCTCCTCAGTGATTGCTCGTGCGCGCGCATTCATCGTCCGCAGCGGCCGCAGCGCGCGCCCGGCCAGCAGCCATCCGAGTCCGAGTGCGAGCAACGCGATCACGCCGAGGGCGATCCCGGAGATCTCCAACAGCGACGAGGCGTCGCCGGCGCGCTGGCGACGCAGCAGGAAGTTGGCGTATGCGTCCGCCCGGCGAGACTGCTTCAAAGCGCGCCTCTGCAGAGCCTGCAACTGCTTCTGCGACGGCGGCGCCGATCCCGATCCGGAGGCGTGCAGCACCTGTGTGACTTCTGACCCTCCGCCGTACCCCTCGGTCGGCGTCCCAACGGTTTTCGTCTCGGCGAGCGGGCCGAGCCCCGCCTTGACGCTGCCGCCCACGATCGTCACCTGAGCCTGGCTGCCCGTGAACACCGCGTAGGTAATCCCGAGCAGTGCCGCCACGGCGACGACGAAGCACGCCCCATACAGCAGCGTCAGGCGGAGCCGCAGGGTCATTCGCACCCGCCGCCGCTCAGATCCGGTAGCCGCCACTCGGCACCGTCTCGATCAGGGGCGGGTCGCCGAGCTTGCGGCGCAGCCGGCTGACGGTCACCTTGACGACGTTGCTGAACGGGTCCATCGCGTCGTCCCAGGCGCGCGTCAGCAGCTCCTCCGCCGACATCACCGTGCCCTGTGCGCACAGCAGCAGCTCCAGCACCGCCAGCTCCTTGGCGCTCAGCTCGAGCGGTCGGCCGCCGCGCTGTGCCTCACGCCGGCCGACATCGAGCCGCAGGTCGCCGTGCTCGAGGATCGGCGGCAACGGCGGCTGGGCGCGGCGGGCGAGCGCGTGGATGCGAGCGACGAGCTCGGCGAACGCAAACGGCTTCGGCAGGTAGTCGTCGGCGCCGAGGCTGAGACCCTGGACGCGTTCCTCAATCCCGGCGGACGCGGTCAGCATCAGGATCCGAGTCCTGACGCGTTGCTGCACGAGCTCGCGGCAGACGGTATCGCCGTGCGTGCCGGGGAGGTCACGATCGAGCACGATCACGTCGTATTCGTAGAGGCCGCCCGCGCGCAGCGCATCGTCGCCGTCGGCCGCCAGGTCGACGGCGAAGCCTTCGCGGCGCAGCCCCGCCGCGATCGTCTCGGCCAGCTCGAGATGGTCTTCGGCGACCAGCACCCGCATCACCCCAGGATTGTGTCGCGCCGGTTACCGGACGGTTACGGGGGCGGTTGCTGTCGTGTTGGTGGCCGGTGGTTACGGGGGCGGTTGCTGTCGTGCTGGTGGCCGGTGGTTACGGGGACGGTTGCTGTCGTGTTGGTGGCCGGTGGTTACGGGGACGGTTGCTGCCGTGCTGGTGGCCGACGGTTAGTCGGCGCCTGTTCCCGTGCTGTAACCGGGAGCGACGTACAACTGCTGCCATGAAACAGACAGCTTCCAAATCTCGCCGGCTTGGCCTGGCGGCCGCGGCGCTGGGCGTCGCCGCGCTGGTGGCCGCGTGTGGCGGCGCGGGAGGCCACGGGAACGACGGCGCGGGCGCCGCGTCGTCGACCAGCGCCGGGCTGAAGATGGCCGCGTGCATGCGCAGCCACGGAGTTCCCGACTTCCCGGACCCCTCCAGCAGCAGCGGCGGCACGCAGATCCAGCAGAGCAGCAACAACGGCAGCTCGTCGATCTCCGTCGACGGCGTCACGCTCAACGTCAGCGCGCCGGCGTTCCAGAAGGCCATGCAGGAGTGTCAAAAGGACCAGCCTCAGGGTCCGGCACTGAGCTCCTCGCAGCTCGCCAGCGTGCGCAAGGGCGCGCTGGCGATGGCCAAGTGCATGCGCGCGCACGGGGTGCCGAACTTCCCCGATCCGCAGGTCACGACCGGCCCGGGCGGGCACGGCGTCGGGATCAAGATCGGCGTGCAGGCGTCGGGATCAGGCGGCGCCGGCGCGCTGAATCCCCAGTCGCCGGCGTTCCAGGCGGCCCAGAAGGTCTGCCAGCCGCTGATGGCGGCCTCGGTCCACGCGATCCACCCCTGAAGGGAGATCCCGCTACGGGCGCGGCGACGATGCAGTCGACCCGGTGATCACGCCCGCGGGTCGAAATTCGTTGGACTGTCTGTCGATATTCGACCCGCAAACGCACCGGAATAGGGGCTTTCGCTTTCGCTCCCGCTAGCGCCTTCGTAGCGGGATCTCGTCACGCTCGCCTTTGGACGACCGTGCCGGGTTGCGCGATACCGCTACGTCGCCGCGATCTCGCGGGCGAGCGGCACCGCCACGGCGATGTCGGCGGGACGATCGGGGATCTGGTCGGCGAGGCGGGCGGCCTGCCGGCCCTGACGGCGGGGTCGCCAGACGCGCAGGTACTGAGCGAGCAGGTAGGACCCGATCACGATCAGGAGCGCGATGAACTGTCCCAGGAACGTGGGCCAGTTGTTGAACAGTGAGAACCAGGTGCCCATCCAGCCGGGGAGGTGCAGCCAGCTGATCGTGCCCCAGCCGATCCAGCCGGCCAGCTGCATCTCGTTGACCTCCTCGCCGACCGACACCAGCAGCACGCTCAGCAGCATCACGCCGGTGATGATCAGCAGCTTCCGGTATGGGAGGCGCTGGTGCAGCGCGAACGTAAACACGCCTGCGGCACCGGTGAACAGGCATCCGATGACGACGCCCTCTAGCACGACGCTGGCGCCATATACCTCGCGGAGGTTCTGCAGGAAGATCACGAGCTCGAAGCACTCGCGGTAGACCGAGGTGAAGCCGAGCAGTGCCAGACCCATCAGCATCCGCCGCTTGTTGGTCTCGGCGTCGGCGCTCAGCAGGTTGCGGCGGCGCCGGTGGTGGCTGGCGATCCAGCCGGTCCAGTAGACCTTGTGGAAGAACCAGTTCATCACGATCAGCAGCACGATCAGCGACGGGATGCCGGTCGCCGCCTGGGCGTTGAGGCCACCACCGCCGAGCTCCCCGATGAACCACACGACGAGGAACCAGGTGCCGATCCCGGCCAGCAGCCCGAGCCCGCCGCCGGCGGCCACGGGACGGCGATAGACGCGGTTGCCACCGAGGAAGCTGGCCATCACCGCCGCCAGCACGAGGATCGTCTCGAGCCCCTCGCGCATCACCAGGATCGCGCTGTTGATCACCACGGTCGTGCGGCCGAGCCGGTGACCCGCTGGCAGCGCCGTCGGGTCGGTGGTGCCGCCCTTCGCGTGCCAGCTGATCACCACGATCGTGACCGCAGCCGCCAGCACCAGCGCCGTCCACACGTAAAGGCTGGCCTGCTCGCCCGCGCGCTTGCGCGATCCAACGGGCGCGTCTGGTCCGGCGGGCGTGCGCGCTCCGGCTGAGCGATCGCTGGCGGCTGTTGGCTGCTGATCCATCTGCGAGCTTCGAGCGGTGAACTCCGACCGCAACGGTCGGTGATCAGAGGACCGGCACCATATCACAATAGTTAGGGCGCCCTAATGAAGCCGCCCTAACTGCGCGTCCGACGCTGCCGCCCTAACGCCGCGTCGCACGCTGCCGCCCTAACTCCGCGTCCGACGCCGCCGCCCGGCGAGCCGCCGGGGCACCGGACGATCGCGTGCGCGGGTCGAGATTCGCCAGACTATCCGTCGGTTTTCGACCCGCGCACGCACCAACCCGCGCACGCACCAACAGAAGGTACTTCGGGCGGGAGTGGTTCGATCCTGGGCCGGAGTGGCTCCGGCTGCGGGCGCTCGGGTCATCGCACGACGCAGCCGACGCTCGCCGGCCGACCGGCGGGAAACGCGTGCGCCAGGCCGCGCGAGATGTCGCGCGCGCGGGCGACGTAGCCCGGCGAGTAGTAGTGGATCCCGTCGGGGATGAACCAGCGCGCCTTGGCGTAGTGGGCCCAGTCGAACACGCGCATGTTCGGGTAGCGGCTGCAGGCGGTGACCAGGTCGGTGTTCCACCGCCGCATCCCAGACTCCGCGTACGCGCCCGACTGCACGAGCGTGACCGCGTCGACCCACAGGACCGGCTGGACGCCGATGATCCGCATCATCCGTGCGATCCGCTGACTGAGCCCGACGTTCGAGCCGACTGCGACGTCGGCGGCGTCGTTGGTGCCGAGCGCGAGAATCCAGCAGCCGCTGAAGCCGGCGGCCACTTCCTTGCGGGCGACGCTGGCGGCGTCCGGGCGTCCTTCGTAGGTCTCGACGATCGAGCGGGCGCCCGAGATCTTCGGCACGACGTGGCGAACGCCGACGTCGGCGAGCTGCGCCGCCAGGCGCCGGTGCCGGTTCGGGATGTAGTCATTGGAGATCTCGCCTTCCGAGGTCGAGTCACCGATGTACACGACCGACCGGCACGATGTCCTCGTTGTCGCGTCGGGCGCGGTCGCCGTCGTTGTCGTCTTCGCCCGCGGTGCCGCGACCGGCAGCTGCGCGTGCTCCAGCTCCGCACGCGAGATCGCCGTCTGGCGGTCGCCGGCTGAGGCGACCGGCAGCAGCCCGGCGAGACCGAGCGCCGGCACGCACAGCACCGCCAGCGCCGTGCCCGACGTGATCAGCAGCGGCCGCGACCGCGCCGACGACGGGCCGCTGGCGCTCGACTGCACGTCGCCCGCGCCCGGTCGCGCGCCGACCGCGCCCGACCGCACATCACCCGCGCTCAGCCGCTTCCACAGCCGGCCTAGCGCGCCTTGCCGGATCGGCTCCTCGAGGTAGCGCCACGACAGGCTCGCGATCACGACGGTAGCGGCGACCATCAGCACCGCTCGCACGACGCCGATCGAGCCCTGCGACGGATTCGCCAGCACGATGATCGGCCACTGCCACAGATAGATCCCGTACGAGCGCACCCCGACCCAGCGCAACGGACGCGATCCCAGTGGGCCGGCGAGCCTGCAGGCGGGGGTGACGACCGCAGCGACGATCGCGGCAGTCGCGAACGACAGCAGCAGGAAGCCCCACGGATACAGGAACGCCGAGAACGGGTTGGTGCGCCAGACCAGCACCGCGATCGCCACCAGTCCGGCGACGCCGGCGACGTCAAGCGCGTTGCGGACCGCCGCGCGCGTCTCGGTTCGCGGCCGCGCGCTCGGCCACACGATCGCCAGCGCCGCTCCGATCAGCAGCCCGAACGCGCGCGTGTCGGTCCCCTCGTAGGCGCGGGTCGGGTCGTAGCCCGGGTGATAGGCGAGCGCCATCGCCAGCACCGACAGCGCCGCCAGCGCCAGCGTCAGCAGCATCAGCCGCCGGCGCCCGCGCGCGATCCAGATGCCGGCCAGCAGCAGCCACGGCCAGATCAGGTAGAACTGCTCCTCGATCGCCAGCGACCACAGGTGGTCGAGCGGCAGCGGCGCGGCGAACCGCGAGAAGTACGAGCCGTGGGCCGCGATCGTCGACCAGTTGCTGAGATACACGGCGGCCGCCAGCACCTGCCGGCGGACGCCACCGAGCTGCGAGGCGTCGAACAGCGCCGCCCAGACGCTGACCACGATCAGCATCGAGAACAGCGCCGGCAGCAGCCGGCGGGCGCGTCGCAGCCAGAACTGACCGAGCCCGAGCGACATGTTCCGGTCCCAGGCGGCCAGGAGCAGATCCGTGATCAGATAGCCCGACAGCGTGAAGAACACGCCGACGCCGAGCATCCCGCCCTGACCCGCCGGCACGCCGAGGTGGTAGGCGATCACGCAGACGACAGCGAGCGCCCGGATCCCGTCGAGCCCCGGGACGTAGCGCTTGCCGCTCTCAGCCGGCCGCGGCACAGCTCCCCGCCGCGGGGCTCATTCCCCACCGTGCCCAGATCTCGTTTTGCGTCGCCACCTCGTGGCCAGTGTGCACGCCCAGGAAGCCCTGGCTTGCAAGGAATTATGCCTCGGTGGTGCGACCGGCCCGAAGACGTCCGGTCAGCTGGCTGACCCGGCCGCGTAGTAGCGTTGGGCGCTGCGATGGCGAACGACCAACCCCAGCCGGAGACCGCACCGTACGGCTCGTGGAGCACGCCGCTCACCGCCGAGCGCGTGAGCGCCTCGAGCGTGACGCTGTCCGACGTCCGCGTCGACGGCAGCGACGTGATCTGGTCGGAGGGGAGGGCCAGCGAGGACGGCCGTACCCAGCTCGTTCGGCGCGCTAGCGATGGCGACACCGCCGAGCTGCTCGAAGCCGGCCAGAACGCCAGGACAGCCGTGCACGAGTATGGCGGCGGCGCCTGGTGGGTGCGCGACCGGGTCGTCTGGTTCGTCGACTGGTCCGATCAGCGCCTGTACCGGCGCGACCCCGACAGCGGACGCACAGAGCCGCTCGTCCCGGAGCCCGAGATCGAGCGCGGCGACCGCTACGCCGACGGCGATCTGACCCCCGACGGCGAGTGGATCGCCTGCGTCCGCGAGCATCACCCACGCGGCGACCGCCCGCTCGACGTGCGCAACGAGATCGTCCAGCTGGCGGCGCAGCGGCCGTCGACGCCGGAGGTGATCGTCAGCGGCAGCGACTTCTACGCGGCACCGCGCTGGAGCAGCGACGGACGCTGGCTGTGCTGGCTGGAGTGGGACCACCCGAACATGCCGTGGGACCAGACGCGCCTGCAGGTACGCGATCTGACCACCGGTAGCGCTCTGCTGGTGGCCGGCGGAGACGATCAGTCGGTGCTCGAGCCGTGCTGGCAGAGCGATGGCTCGCTGACGTTCATCAGCGACCGCACCGGCTGGTGGAACCTGTATCGCTGGACGCCGTCGATCAATGCGGTCGAGCCGCTGGTGGAGATCGACGCCGACATCGGCGTGCCGCAGTGGCTGCTCGGCCGGTATCGCTACGCCTTCCTCGGCGACGGACGGATCGTGTTCGCGCGCACCCGGGATGGGCTCGACGGGCTGGCGCTGCGACTTCGCGACGGTACCGTGGTCGACCTGCAGCTCCCATACACGACCGTCTCCGCCGTCCGCGCGGCCGCCGATGACTCGGTCGTGCTCGTCGCCGGAACCCCGACCGCCGAGCTATCGGTCGTGCGGGTGACGCTGCCGGATGACCGCACGGCGCCGCAGGTGGCGTCGCTGCGCCGCGCGCGCGAGCTAGACGAGCTCGAGGTGGATGAGCGCTACCTCTCGGTCCCGGAGGTGATCTCGTTCCCCTCGAATTCGGGTCGAACGGCGGCAGCGCTGTTCTACCGGCCGGTGAATCCGCGCTACGCGGGCCCCGAGGACGAGCTGCCGCCGCTGCTCGTCGCGGTCCACGGCGGACCGACCGGCGCCGCGAGCGCCCATCTGCAGCTCGGCATCCAGTACTGGACCAGCCGGGGGTTCGCGGTCGTCGACGTCAACTACGGCGGCTCCACCGGCTACGGGCGCGCCTACCGCCAGCTGCTGCGCGGCGCCTGGGGCGTGGTCGACGTCGAGGATGCCGCCGCCGCCGCGCGCTGGCTGGCCGACCAGGGTCTGGTCGACCCGGCGCGGATGTGCATCCGCGGCGGCTCTGCCGGCGGCTACACGACGCTGGCGGCGATGGTCCAGCCTGACACCCCGTTTGCCGCTGGCGCCGACTTCTTCGGGCTCGCCGACCTCGAGGTGTTTACCGGGCAGACGCACAAGTTCGAGAGCCGCTACCTCGACGGCCTGCTGGGACCGTATCCAGCCGCCCGCGAGCTGTACCGGGAGCGCTCCCCGCTGTACCACGTGGAGCAGCTGTCGCGACCGCTGATCGTGCTGCAGGGGCTGGAGGACAAGATCGTGCCGCCCAACCAGGCGGAGCTGATCGTCGAGGCGCTCAGACGCCGCGGCATCCCCGTCGCGATGCTGCTGTTCGAGGGCGAGCAGCACGGCTTCCGCCGGGCCGAGACGATTCGCCGCGCGCTCGACGCCGAGCTGAGCTTCTACGCGCAGGTGCTCGGCTTCGAGCTGCCCGACTCCGAACGGATCGAGCTGCTCGCGATCGAGAACCTCACTTACATCCGGTAAGCCCGCTCGCGAGCGTGCGGGTCCCGGTGGTGGTCTGGTGGACCACCACCGGGAAGATCGGCGTCTGCGGCCCGTCGCTGGTCCGCTCGGCGACGAGCGGGAAGCTCGGCGCCTACGGGCCGCCGAAGGCGGTGTCGCGGCGCAGATCCTTGCAGCGTGCGAGGTTGTCCGGCGCCGTGTGGAACAGCCGGATCTGCCAGCCGCCGTCGTGCGGCTTGACCTCCACCACCGGCTTGCCGGCGGCGATCGACTTGCCCGGGCGGAAGCTGACGTTGCCGACGTTCATGCCGATCGCCCACGCCA